>JAAYPX010000175.1 GCA_012519565.1 Clostridiales bacterium
GGCTTCAATCCCTGGATATACAGCTAAGAAGGTAATCTGGTTTAATGCACACCTAGGAAATATATAAATGATGAAACGCAAAGGGATACTTCTATATTTTTTCAACTTAAAGTATCTTGACGCTATCCTTTATTACTTTTTATTTGAAAAATAGATAATATTTTAGTATACTATTATATGAATTATATTAGCCTAATGGGAGAATTCCTGTGGGCTTTTATTTTGTCTAGCAGGGTTAAAACAAATAATTATAATATGAAAGCCTTTAAGTGGAGACTATAATATGAAAGATGCTATAATTTTTTAACAGCTCCATATTAAAAAGCTAGCATGAAGATAATGACAGAAGGAGTGTGTTAAATGAAAAAATATTTTAAAAGTTTGATTTTATTTACAATTATCTTAACTTTCTTATTAACAGGGTGTTCCAGTAGCATTGTGACTACAGATGATGAGGGGACACTAAAGAAATCTAATGTTATCAGTTCATATGAAGATGATAATAATAAAGGTATAGCTAATGAAGAAGCTAAAGATGATATAAATAAGGAGATGAAAGTCCACTTTATTGATGTGGGGCAAGCAGATTGTATTTTAATAGAATCTAATAATAAATTCATGCTAGTTGATGGAGGAAATAACGAAGATGCCGACCGTATCGTATCTTATCTTCAAGAACTAGGGGTTAAAAGGCTGGATTATCTTATAGGTACCCACCCCCATGCAGATCATATTGGTTCACTGGATGTAGTGATTAATAAGTTTGATATTGGTAAGGTTATTATGCCACCAGTAAGCAATAATACTAAAACCTTTGAAGATGTTCTAGATGCCATAGAAGATAAAGGCCTTAAAATTACAAAGCCAGTGGTAGGTACATCATATGCCATAGGAGATGCAGAATTTATTATTATTGCTCCTAATAAGGATTATGATAGTAATTTGAATAACTGGTCTGTAGGCATTAAGTTAATAAATAAAGATAACACTTTTATTTTGTGCGGAGATGCTGAAGCAGAAGCTGAATATGATATAATAGCTAATAAGATAGATATAAAGGCTGATGTTTTAAAAGCCAATCATCATGGTAGCGTAACTTCCAATACTTCTGAATTTTTAGATGCAGTTACGCCAAAGTACATAGTAATATCCAGTGGAGAGGATAATAGTTATGGTCATCCCCACAAGGAAGTTCTACAAGAGTTTAAGGAAAGAGGAATTAACTTATATCGAACAGATAAACAGGGAACAATAGTAGCAAGCTCTGATGGTTCAAATATCACTTGGAGTACCAAACCGACAAGTAATTTTGAAGCAGAAAAATCTAAAGTAGAAAGCTCTTCTAAAGTAGAAAGCACTTCTAAAGTAGAGAATAAGGAGGATGCTGATTCGAAGAAAGCTTCAGAGAAGAAAGTTACTTATGTACTTAATACAAATACTAAGAAGTTCCATTATGATAACTGTAGATCCATTGCCAATATGAGTGATAAAAATAAAAAGTTATCTGAGGAAAATAGAGATAAATTAATAGAAGAAGGATATGATGCCTGTGGTATCTGTAAACCATAGGGAATAGAAAGGTATGGTTATAAATATGAGGTATATTGTTGATAGATTTGAAGGCAATATTGCTGTTTGTGAGGATGAAAACAAAAATTTTATTAATATCCCTAAATATAAACTCCCTTTGGAAACAAAGGAGGGTGACTGTTTGGTAGAAAAAGATGGTTTTTTCAAAATCGATGTAGAGGAAACAGTCAGCAGAAAAGACAGAATAAAGAAGAAGATGGAAAATTTATTTGAATAAATTAAAATTTCAAATAAAGAATGTAATAGCTGAGGGAAAATCAATAGGGGTAGATAGGTATAGAGATAAGCATACTATACTTGTCTACCCATTTTCTCTTCTATTATCCTTGATAGCGTTTACGGTATACAGAAGGTCTACATTTCATATACTTAAGAAAGGCTCTGTTATAATAGCTGATATTAGAAAAACCACATTGGGATGCTACATCAGTTATTTTCATATCTGTGTTCAATAAAACTTCGCAGCTTTTTCTAATACGGTAGCGAACAATATAGGTAAAAGGGGTTTCGCCATTGAGATTCTTAAAATAACGGCAGAAGGTTCCTTTGCATAAGCCAGATTGTTTTGCTAGCTCTTCTAAGGTCATGTCAGAGTTATAATGTTCATGGATGTATTCGATAGAGTTTTTTAATTTATTATAAAGGATATGATAACTGGAGGATAAATCTACAGTAATCATATAATTAGTATAGTATAAGTTCCATAACTGGTATAGAAGGCCATGTAACTCTAATTCCCATAAATCAATATTAGCTTGATTATAATACTTAAATATTTGCTTTAATAAAATAATAAAATTATTATGCCATTTACTCTTATGGGTAAAATGATATATA
>JAAYPX010000176.1 GCA_012519565.1 Clostridiales bacterium
CCAAGCGGTAAGGCATGGGTCTGCAACACCCTGATCGCCAGTTCAAATCTGGCTGTCGCCTTTAAGGAAAACCTGACAAATACAATGAAACACTTGTATTCATCAGGTTTTTTTATATATAAAACTTGCATGTTTTTTATAGTTATTGTATGATGAATTATGTCGAAATATGTAGTATTTATGTAATACAATAAACTAAGGGATGATAAGGAGACATATTAGTGAGTTATCCACTTTCAAAAGAAACATATGTAGATAATAATAATGAAACACATAATAAAACTGGACAAGACATGAGTAAACTTTCGGTTGAAGCACCTGAAAGTAGAGGATTTTATATAAAGGTAAAATATAAATTTGTTATATCATTTGTAGTTTCACTCTTTTGGCTTATCCTTTCAATTTATTTATCCTTCCCATGGTTAAAGGAGCTAGCAGAACTAACGAATTGGTTTTTATCAATATTTATTATAGCGGGAATTGCTTATCTTCCTGGGTGGATGAACAGTTTTTTAGTTATGAGCTTATTATTGGATAAACAACCAAAGTATAAAGATGAAGATCCTGAGGATGACATTACCATACTAATTGCAGCATTCAATGAGCAGGATATGATATATAGCACCCTAAAATACATTGAAGGTCAGGATTATAAGGGTAATATTAGAATTATTGTAATTAATAATAATTCTAGTGATAGGACATATGAAGAAGTAGAACGTGCAAAAAATGAATTAAATATAAATGTTGAGTGTATGGATGAACCAAATCCGGGAAAATTCAATGCACTAAATAAAGCTTTAACCACAGTAGATACAAAATACACTGTAACTATTGATGCAGATACCTTATTACATAAATCAGCCATACGCTATTTAGTTGCTAGAATAAAAAGTAGTCCCGATGATGTACAAGCAGTTGCTGGAACTGTGCTGGTGAAAAACTCTAGGGATAATTTTTTATCCCGTATTCAGGAGTGGGATTATTTTTTAAGTATCGCTTCTATTAAACGAATGCAGGGATTATTCCAAGGTACATTAGTGGCACAAGGTGCCTTTAGCCTTTATAAGACAGAAGTTTTGCTTGAAATAGGTGGATGGTCAGATGCAATAGGGGAAGATATTGTACTAACTTGGGATATCTTACATAGGGGTTATAGAGTCTTTTTTGAGTCATTGGCAATAGCATTTACTGATGTACCTGTTCAGTTCTCCCATTTTACCAAGCAAAGGTCAAGGTGGGCAAGGGGAATGATTGAGGGAATCCGTAAAGTAAAACCATGGCAGCAACCATCTTTGTATAGCAAATATTTAACAGGTATTAATTTAATTATCCCATATATTGATTTCGCATATACTTTCTTTTGGATTCCAGGGTTAATCCTTGCCTTTTTTGGAAAGTATTATATTGTTGGAATTATGAGTCTGGCTGTCTTACCAATGACCTTAATTACATTTATGCAATTATTTTATTATCAAATGAAGAGAGTATTTGATGTGTTGGATTTAAAGGTAAGG
>JAAYPX010000177.1 GCA_012519565.1 Clostridiales bacterium
CATTTGAAATAATCTTGAAATAAGGTATAATAGGAGCAATTGAAAGATTTATAACATCGGCTCGCAAGTACCCTAGAGTTTACTTAAACATAATCCCTTATAGGGCGTTGGAAAGGTGTAGATATCATGTATAGATATGAAACACATCTTCATACTAATGAAGCAAGTGCATGTGCTATATGCAGCGGGGCAGAACATGTCAGGAATTATAAGGCAGCAGGATACACAGGAATAATTGTAACAGATCATTTTTTCAATGGTAATAGCTCGGTTCCATGGGATATGCCTTGGGAAGAACGGGTGGATATGCTATGTAGTGGATATGAAAAGGCTAAGGAAGAAGGAGATAGAATTGGTCTGTCCGTGTTCTTTGGTTGGGAAGCCAACTTTAGTGGCACGGAATTTTTAATATACGGTCTTGACAAGCAATGGTTAAAGAGTCATCCTGAGATATTATCGTGGTCCATAGAGGAACAATACCATAATATACATAAAGATGGTGGTTTTATTGTTCATGCTCACCCCTTTAGAATTAGATCTTATATCAAAGAAGTTAGGCTTTTTCCGGAATATGTTGATGCAGTGGAAGGAATAAATTTAGGAAATCGCAATGATGAGTTCGATAGTCAGGCCTTGGCTTATGCCCGTAGGCATAATTTACCAGTGACTGCTGGTACAGATGCCCATGGATATGAAGCTAAGCACAGTGGTATGATATTTAAACATAAGCTAGAAGATATTCATGATTTTATTAATAGTATTAAAGAAGGTAATTATGGATTACTAGATGGTAAATAATTATAAATTGGAGGAAACCTATGAAGAAACCGTTCATTACATTGGAACAGGTAAAGGAGATTACAAAGAAGTATCCAACTCCTTTTCACATTTATGATGAAGAAGGTATAAGAAAAAACGCTAGAAGATTAAAGGAAGCTTTTTCATGGAATCCTGGATTTAAGGAATATTTTGCAGTTAAGGCCACTCCTAATCCTTATATTATAAATATTTTAAAGGAGGAAGGTTGTGGAGTGGATTGCTCCTCTATGACAGAACTTATGATGTCAGAGGCCCTTGGATTAAGTGGTGATGAAATTATGTTTTCATCCAATGCAACTCCAGCTGAAGATTTTGTTAAGGCCAGGGAATTGAATGCTATTATTAATCTTGATGATTTCACCCATATAGAATTTCTTGAGAAGGTAGCTGGTCTTCCTTCTAAGATTTGCTGTAGATATAATCCTGGGGGAGTATTTAAGACCTCCAATGGCATTATGGATAATCCTGGGGATGCAAAATATGGATTTACTAAGGAACAAATGATTGAGGGATTTAAAATATTGAAAGAAAAAGGTGTTAAAACCTTTGGAATTCATTCTTTTTTAGCAAGTAATACAGTAAGTAATGAATATTACCCTACTTTAGCTGGCATCCTATTTGAACTAGCTGTTGAACTAAGAGATAAAACTGGGGCCGATATTAAGTTCATTAATTTATCTGGTGGTATAGGAGTACCATATAGACCTGATGAGAAGCCCAATGACATTATGGCCATAGGTGAAGGGGTTCGCAAAGCTTTCGAAGAGATACTGGTACCAGCAGGCATGGGAGATATTGCTATATACACTGAATTAGGAAGATATATGTTAGCCCCTTATGGGCATTTAGTAGCAACAGCTATCCATGAGAAGCATATATATAAAGAGTATATTGGTCTTGATGCTTGTGCAGTGGATCTAATGCGACCAGCAATGTACGGGTCTTATCATCATATAACTGTTCTGGGCAAAGAAGATGCTCCTTGCGACCATAAATATGACATTACAGGTTCTTTATGTGAAAACAATGACAAATTTGCCATTGACCGAATGCTACCAAAGATTGATAAGGGTGATATCCTTGTTATTCATGATACAGGAGCCCATGGGTATGCTATGGGATACAATTATAATGGTAAGTTAAGATCAGCAGAGCTTTTATTAAAGGAAGATAAGACTGTACAGATGATAAGAAGGGCAGAGACACCTAAAGATTATTTTGCAACCTTTGATTTTAGTGATATATTAAGTAATATTAAATATTGATTATACAATGCTGTGAGCTTATGTCGCTTTATTGTGTTTAAAAATATTTTAATTATAGAATATTTTATAACACATAAAGATATTATATAAGGAAGCCAAAAATCATAGCTAAACAAACAAGAATTTTATATTGAAAAGCAGAGGATATATTAAAACAAGAGTATTTACTAAATACTAGGTAAATACTCTTAAACTTATAGTTTAGAAATAAAAGCTATATATAGGTGCGACACTTCATGGAAAAAACAAGAAATTCACCAGGCGTATTTATTGACAAGATTTATTTGTTAAGCTATAATACTTTGAATGTGTTGCATGATATGTAGTTTTATAGCTATATTGACAATTACAGAAGTAAACAATGGAGGAAGGGTGTTTTATATGGTAGAGAAGAAAAATATTTTGACATATGAGGGTCTACGAAAACTAGAAGAAGAAATTCATGATTTAAAGGTTAATAAACGTAAAGAAGTGGCTCAGAAGATTAAGGAAGCCAGAGAGCAGGGGGATTTATCAGAGAACGCTGAGTATGATGCAGCTAAGGATGAACAAAGAGAAATCGAGGCAAGAATTGAAGAAATTGATAAAATATTAAGAAATGCAGAAGTTGTTCTTGAAGATGAAGTGGATGTTAATGTTATAAATATAGGTTGCAAAGTTAGATTATATGATTTACAGTATAATGAAGAACTAGAATATAAGATTGTAGGCTCCACAGAAGCCAATAGTATAAAGGGTAAGATATCAAATGAATCACCTTTGGGAATGGCCTTAATTGGAAGACATCCTGGGGATATTGTAGATGTGGAGACACAAACAGGAACAATTCAATATAAGATATTGGAGATACAAAAATCTAATTAGTTTTGGATATACTTACAGTAATAGAGGAGAATTAATATGTCTGATGAGTTAAAGCAAATGGAACAAGATATTAATGAATTACGGAAGGTTAAGTTTGATAAGCTAAAAGAGCTTCAGAAAAATGGGAAGGACCCATTTCAGATAATGAAATATGATGTTAGTCATCACTCCGCAGATATAATTAAGAATTACGATGAACTTGAAGGGAAAAACGTATCAATTGCTGGACGCATAATGACTAAAAGGGTCATGGGTAAGGCTTCTTTCTGCAATATTAGGGATATAAAAGGTGACATTCAAGCTTATATCAAAAGAGATGATATAGGTCAGGAAGCCTATGCAGAATTTAAAAAGTTTGATATAGGAGATATCGTAGGTATTCAAGGACCAGTTTTTAGAACTAAAACTGGTGAGATATCAGTTAAAGCCGATAGTATTGTCCTATTATCTAAGAGTCTTCAGATTCTACCAGAGAAGTTCCATGGACTTAAAGATACGGACACCAGATATAGACAAAGATATATTGACTTGATTGTCAATCCAGAAGTAAGGGATACATTTATTAAGAGGTCTTTAATTATCCGTGAGATAAGAAGATATTTAGATGATATGAATTTTATTGAAGTGGAGACTCCGGTACTGGTGCCCAATGCTGGTGGTGCAGCTGCAAGACCGTTTAATACCCATCATAATGCTCTTGATCAAGATATTAAATTAAGAATATCCTTGGAATTATACCTAAAGAGGCTGATTGTTGGAGGTATGGAGAGGGTTTATGAGATAGGTAGGGTATTCCGTAATGAAGGCTTATCTGTAAGACACAATCCAGAATTCACCTTGTTAGAGCTATATCAGGCTTATACCGATTACCATGGAATGATGGATTTGGCAGAAGATTTATTTAGAACCGTGGCCCAAAGAGTATTGGGAACAACTGTTATTACCTACGAAGGTGTAACTATTGATTTATCCAAACCTTTTGAGAGGTTGACCATGGTTGAGGCAGTTAAAAAATATGCCAATATAGATTTTGATCAAATTCCTGATGAAGCGGCTGCTAAGGCCCTGGCTAAAGAACATAATATTGAGTTTGAAGATAGACATAAGAAAGGTGATATATTAAACCTGTTCTTTGAGACATATGTAGAAGAACATTTAGTGCAACCAACCTTTATTATGGACCATCCAGTTGAAATATCACCTCTTGCTAAAAAGAAACCTGGTAATCCTGAATATACAGAGAGATTTGAGCTCTTTATAACTAAGAGAGAGATGGCTAATGCTTTCTCTGAATTAAATGATCCCTTGGATCAAAGAGAACGTTTCGAAGCTCAGGAAGCCCTTAGAGCTGCAGGTGACGAGGAAGCTAATAGTATGGACGAGGATTTCATTACAGCCCTTGAATATGGTATGACTCCTACAGGTGGTATAGGAATCGGAATAGATAGGCTAGTTATGCTTCTGACTGATTCCTCTGCGATTAGGGACGTGCTCTTATTCCCTACGATGAAGACCATCGAGAAATAAACCCAGTATTTGTGGGGGTTTGATGTACTTCGAAGAAGATTTGACCAATTTTTGACCAATAAATTTCATAGTCATAAGAAAGA
>JAAYPX010000178.1 GCA_012519565.1 Clostridiales bacterium
CAAATACATTAAAATATCTTAATCCATACGTGTCTAAACCATAAAGCTCTGTGTAAAGTTTTCCATATTCTTCATTAACCCTTTTGGTTAAAGCATATGGTGAAAGTAATTTTCCTTCTCTTCCTTCTTTTTTAGGAAGAACAGGTTCATCACCATATACGGAAGAGCTTGATGCATAAACAAACTTCTTTACTCCATTTTGTCTTGCTGCTTCCATCATGTTAAGCGTACCTTTGATGTTCACTTCTTCATACAGTAAAGGCATTTCAATACTTCTTGGAACGCTTCCCCATGCAGCTTGATTTAAAACATAGTCAGTACCTTCACAAGCGTTCATACATGTATCAAGGTCTCTAATATCACCTTTAATAAATGTATAGTTAGGATTATCAATAAATAAGTCAACATTCGCTTGCTTTCCATTTGACATATTATCAAGGCATCTTACTTTATATCCTTTATTCAATAAAACCTCGCATAGGTTAGAGCCTATAAATCCAGCTCCCCCTGTGACAAGAAATATACTGTCTTTATCAAATTTAATGTTGTCGTATCCCATGTTATATATCCCTTCTTTATAATCTCCAGTATCTATAACCAGCATCTTCATATTCTTTTCTAGAATAAATCCCTTTTATATCAATTAATACTTTATTTTCAGTAGGACCTTCTTTAAACATTTTATTAAAGTCATCATGACTGAATTCTAAAAATTTATCATGGCTAACAGCTACAACTATAGCATCCATTCCTTTAATGCTATCTAAATCCTCAAAGATAATGCCGTATTCGTTTTTTGATTCTTCAGCATCAGCTTCAGGGTCTGCGATCATAGGATATATGCCATATTCCTTAAGCTCATTTATAATATCAATAATTCGCGTATTTCTAGTATCAGGACAGTTTTCTTTAAATGTAAATCCTAATACAGCTACTTTGGCACCTTTAACAGGCACATTAGCTTTTATGAGATTTTTAATTAAGTTCTCAACAACATATCTTCCCATATCATCATTAATTCTTCTACCAGATAAAATAATTTGTGAGTGATATCCTAACTGTTCTGCTCTATAAGTTAGATAATAAGGATCAACTCCAATACAATGTCCTCCAACAAGACCTGGGGAGAATTTCAAAAAATTCCACTTTGTTGCGGCCGTATTAAGTACTGCTTTTGTATCAATATTCATCTTATTGAAAATAATGGATAACTCATTCATAAATGCAATATTAATATCTCTTTGAGAATTTTCAATAACCTTAGCAGCTTCCGCTACCTTTATAGATTCAGCTCTATATACTCCTGCATCTACTACAAGCTCGTACACCTTTGAAACTATATCAAGAGATTCCTCATCAATAGCAGATACAACTTTTACAATCGTCTCAAGTCTATGAATTTTATCACCAGGATTAATCCTTTCAGGTGAGTACCCTACCTTGAAATCCTCTCCACATATCATACCCGATTCCTTTTCAAGAATTGGAATGCAAATATCCTCTGTAACACCAGGATAAACCGTAGATTCAAAAACTATTATCGAACCTTTAGTAATATTACGACCAACAATCTGACAGGCTGATTTAATAGGTCTAAGGTTAGGGGTATGATCAGCATTTATAGGAGTAGGAACAGCAACAATATGAAACTTAGCTTCTTTAAGTTTTGATTCATCAGCTGTAAATTCCACTGTTGTTTTTTTTATTACATCATCCCCAACTTCTTTAGTTGGGTCAATGCCTTTTTTATAAAGTTCAATTTTTTCTTTACTGATATCAAAACCAATAACAGTAGCAACTTTAGCAAAAGCTACTGCTATTGGCATTCCCACATAGCCAAGACCTATTAATGAAATTTTTTCTTCTTTACTTTTTATTTTATCGTATAAAGTCATTTTATAACTGCTCCTTTAATTATTTCTTGATATATATTAATACTTTCCTTAGCAATTTTAATCCAAGAATACTGTTTTGCTAAGATACGCGCATTATTCCTCATCTCAGAA
>JAAYPX010000179.1 GCA_012519565.1 Clostridiales bacterium
ACCTTAGAAATTATTAAGGCACTGGAGACAATTGAGCAAGATTATAACTGTACTATTGAAGTGGAACAGTTGAAGGGTAGAGACATGGTGGAAGCTTTATTAACAGCCAAGGCCGCTGGTGATGTGTATGCTGACATCTTAGAGTTTGGATGTTCAGACACATATTTGGAAGAGATTTATGCTGGTAATTTAGTAATGCCTTTAGATGATCCTGCTATTGCTGGCATTATTAAGTTAGATACCAATCCGTGGTTACCTGCTTCAGATTTTGGAAGAATGTTCGGACATCAATTCGGGGTTCACTTTAAAACAAACAATTCTGGAGACCTATTAAGAGGAGTTATTCTATTTAATAAAGATCTTGTAGAGAAGTATAGCCTAGGTGACATATATGCCTTATTAGATAATAAAGAATGGACATTTGATAAACTCAATGAATTAAGTGCAAGTATTGCCTCTCAAAGTGATGGTAGTGTTTATCCTTTACTTTATAATCAAGAAGGTATTTTCTTACCTATGTTAATCTATGCTAACGGTGGTACAGCAGCAGAGTATACGGAAAATGGCTACAAATTCACAGCCTTATCAGATAACACCTTGGAAGCATTAAACTTTGCAGTGGATATGAAGACTAAGGGTTATATTCATCCAAGCTCTGAAGATAGAAAGCAGGCGGAGACCATATTTGCCAATGGAGAAGCTGTTTTCTTTGCAACTAACTATGCTTCATTAAAGAAATATACCCAGGGTACTATACCTATGGAAGCCAGTGTTGGCCTGCTACCTGCACCTTTAGGTCCAAATGGAAGTGACTATAATGCAGTATCTTATACAGAAGCTATGTTCCATGTGCTTCAGAATGTAGAAAAACCAGAAGAAGTTGCCGCAGTATTAGTAGCCATAGCTAACCGGACCGGCAAACGGGATATGATTGAAACCGAACTTATGAATACATTACAGGATGAGGAATCCGCAGAGGTATTGCAGATGATGTATGACAATATGGTTTGTGACTTCTCCCGTTAGATCAGTACTTCAAGGGGGCAGATGAGTGCTGCCAATAAAGCAATCATGAACTTAGAGAAAACCCCTAAGGCTGCCATGGAAGAAATTGAAGTAACTGTTCAAACTATATTTGATGAATTGACTTTAGCTGAATAAATTATACAATTATATATTATAGGTTATTCTTCACTCACAAGTAAGTTTAACCAATGGCTTACTTGTGAGTTACTACCTAATAATATAAAGGGAGGGGATGTTGGTGTCTAAGAAGAAAAGAAATATATTTGAAGAATCCTGTGTTATTATCCGCAAGCGCATAACTGATAAGAATATAAATACCAACCATCGTATACATATCAACGATGGACATGAAATATATTTACTCCTCCAGGGGGATGTATCTTTTAATATAGAAGGTAGCATATACAAATTAGCCCCTAATGATTTACTAATAATCAGTAATCAAGAGATACAAAAGGCTATTGTAAATAAAGAGGTACTCCATGAACGGATGTATATTTATTTTGATCCTGATTATATTGATCGTTTCGTAAGATCTAAGGATTATAAATTATTGCAATTATTTGAGGATAGAAAGAATGGTTTTGGCAACAAAATTAGCGGAAAACATGTGGAAGAGTACAATCTACGGAAATATTTTGATGAAATTTATATGTGGTCAAAATCTAATCAACCGGAAAAAGAAGTAATGATGGTCTCCTTATTATTACAGTTGATAGTTAAAATCAATACCATCTATACAATGAATAAGGATTTGGATAGGGATATAACAGAGGGAGTACAGTATAACGATAAGATCTATGAAATCATCCGTTATATATCATCTAATTTAGATAAGAAAATCTCCCTAGAAGAATTAGAGAAGAAGTTTTATATAGATAGATATTATCTTTGTCATTTGTTTAAACAGGTCACTGGATATACTTTAGTAGATTATATGAATTATAAGAAGGTTTTATCTGCTAAGGAACAGTTAAAAGCTGGCAAACCCATTAGTGAGGTTTGGATACAATTTGGTTTCTTGAATTATTCTAGCTTCTATAGGACCTTTAAGAAAATTGTTGGAATGTCTCCTTCGGAGTATTCCGCAGATGCAATGAAGAGGTCAGATCTACTTAAGCAAGATAGATATAAGAGGGAAAAAAATATTTCACTTTAAAGTGAGATTTATATAAAGCAAATAGATAAAAAAGAGAGGTAAGATATGAAGGATTGTCTAGTAATGAAGTCCCCTGCATCATGGCATCGTGACATGTATAGGGAAGGGGCTCCTACAGGAAATGGGAAGATTGGAGCATTGGTTTATGGAGGAATAGCCCAAGAAAGGATTGCTGTAAATCACAGCCATCTTTGGAGTTTGGGAAAGGTCCAGGAGCTGCCTGATATTCATGAAAGTCTGCAAAAGACCAGGGAAGCTATAGATAAGGGAGATTATTGGAATGCCAACTGGATTAGCGCCAAAGCTTTAAAAGAATTAGGATATGACTCGAGGTTAGGAAAGCCATGCCCCTTGTGTGATATTCAGTTAGAGCTTTTGGACAGGAAGTTATTTCAAAAGTATCGCCGCATAATACATATGGATACCGGTGAAGTTACTGTCACATGGCAGGAAGGTAAGGATAGCTTTACCCGCAATTTATTTGTATCAAGAAGTCGGGATTTAATATTCTATGAAGTGCTATCAGATGGGGCGCCCATGGATATGCTTCTTAAATTAGATCTTCATGAGACCTATGAGGAAGATGCCAGTAGTAAGAGAAAGTCTTTATCGGCAAGTGGAGCTATAGGTTCTTACAGCAGGGATAAGATGCTTGGCTTCTATGGTCAACATGAGGATAATACCTATTACGGTGCCATTGGAAGAGTTACTACTGATGGAGAAGTAGTGGCTTTAGATAATGGTAGTCTATCCATTAAGAAGAGTACTAGATTACTGTTAGTGGTCAAACCTTTTATTAATGAAAGCTATGAGGTGGCAATTGATGCCAGGGGCCTATTCCCCATGGCAGAATATGACTATGTTCAGATGAAAGAAGAACATGAAAAACTTCATGGGACACTCTATGGCAGTGTTGAACTTGATCTAACTGCTCATTTAAAAGAAGCAGATGGGTTTACAAGATCCAATGAGGAATTACTGGCCGAGGCCTATGATGATGTTGCTGGTCCAGAATTATTGGAAAAGCAGTGGAAGTTTGGTCGTTATTTAATGGTTTGTGGAACTAGAGAGGATGGCTTGCCCTTTCCTCTATATGGTATCTGGCATGGGAGATATACCATGGCCTGGCCCCATAATATGGCCAATGAGAATGTTCAGATGATTTACTGGCATACATTAGCAGGTGGACTGCCCTTTGCAGTGAAAACCCTAATAAAATATTATACAGATAGAATAGATGTATTTAAGGAATGTGCAAGAAAATTATTTGGCCTGCCTGGTATCTATGTCTCAGCTGGAACGACACCGGGGAACTACATGCCTAACCAAGTTGTTCCCGTAATTATCAACTGGATAGGATGTGCGGGATGGTTATCCCAGCATTTCTATGATTATTATAAGTATACAGGAGATGAAGAAGCCTTACGTAATCAGATACTTCCCTTTATGCTGGAGGCTGCTACCTTCTATGAACATTACTTGGTTAAAGATGATATGGGGAAATATAAAATATATCCTTCTGTTTCTCCAGAGAATACCCCAGGCAACCTGATACCTAAAGAAAGCCCAGATATGGCACACCCTTGTCCTTCCGTTATCAATGCCACCATGGATATAGCCATTATTAAGGAACTGATTACCAATCTATTAGAGATTTCAGAGCAACTGGGGCAATTTGAAGATAAACGGCAGATATGGCAGGATATTGTATCCAATCTTCCATCCTACGATACTACTGAAGATGGGGATGTTAAAGAGTGGCAATATCCAGGCCTTGAGCAAAGGTATAACCATAGACATTTATCCCATATATACCCTGTTTTTCCTGGTTCAGAATTGGTTAAGGGAAGGGATGATGATGGCATATTAGCTGCCTTTGAACTGGCGGTGGATAAGCGAATTCTTGGGGCGCAGACTGGATGGTCCTTGGCCCACATGGCTTGTATCTATGCCCGTTTTCAGAAACCAGAGAAGGCTATAGAGTGCCTAGATATTCTTAGTAAAGCCTGCTTACTGGGAAACCTCTTTACATTACATAATGATTGGCGGGGAATGGGCTTATCTCTAGGCAAAGGTAGTAATGCCCCAGTTCAATTGGATGCAGCAATGGGATGTGTTCAGGCTATTCAAGAGATGCTTCTATATGCCGGTAAAGACTTTATAAAACTGCTACCGGCTTTACCGGCCAGATTGGGGAAAGGTTCTATTCGTAATATAAGATTTATGACTGGAAGGCTTAGTATGCAGTGGGACATGGATAAGAAGAGGCTAAAATGTAAAATAGAAGCTGATAGGGGTACTAAAGTACGTTTATATCTTCCTGAATTTGTAGCGGATAAAAGCATTTCTATATATATAAATGATACTAATTATGATGGGTTTAAAAGCGGAGATTTTCTTGAATTATCAGCAGGAAGTGAGTTATTAATGGATATTAGATAATTAAGTTAAATAAGAAGAGGAGTATAAATAATATAGCTAAGGAGAATAGATATGGCCATAAATCGAAATGAGCTGGTTACAAGACATAATCCAGTTTTACATGAGATAGATCTATCATCACCCCTGACTGTAGGAAATGGCGAGCTGGCTTTTACAGCAGATGTAACAGGACTGCAGAGCTTATATAAGGAGTATGTAGATACCCTCCCCCTATGTACCATGTCTACCTGGGGTTGGCACACAAAACCTGTCAGTGAGGAACGTTATGAGTATACTTTAGATGACTTAGTGATGTCTGAGTATGATTATAATGGCCGCAGGGTAAGATATCCTAAGAAAAGGATGCCTGGCAATGAAGAGGTATATGATTGGTTAAGACATAATCCCCACCGTTTAAATCTTGCTAGAATAGGCTTTAAGTATAAGGGGGCTGATATTGATATTAAGGATTTATCAGATATCCATCAGGAATTAAAATTGTATCAAGGGCTATTAGTCAGTGACTTTAAAATTCAGGGAATACCATGTCATGTTGAAACCACTTGCCATAGTCATAGGGAGACCATAGCAGTTAAGGTTGTATCAGAAGCATTAAGAAGAGGGGATTTAACATTAGCTATTGATTTTCCCTATGGTTCCCATGATATTACAGCTTCTGATTGGGACAATGAGGAAGCCCATAGGACAGAAATTCTAAGGGAAAAGGGAGATAGACAAGGAAAAGTCAATGAAATACATATAAAGAGAATACTGGATAGGGATATCTATTATACTAATTTTTCCTCCAAGGAAGAGGTTAGTTTTGAACATAATCTTCATAGCATAAGGATAAGGGTAGATAGGGAGCAAGTGGAATTTACAGTTAGCTTTTCCCCGAAGGAAATAGCTGAGAATTTACAAGCAGCTTATGTATTTAAAAATGCCAAGGAGTGGTGGTATGACTACTGGGAAAAGGGCGGTATTGTTCAATTAAATAAAAGTAAAGATCCAAGAGCCTTGGAGCTAGAGAGAAGGATTATATTATCTCAATATTTATTGGCAATAAATTCTTGTGGTTCCACACCCCCACAGGAGACAGGGTTAACCTGTAATAGTTGGTATGGGAAGATGCATCTTGAGATGTATCTATGGCATTGTGCATGGGCACCTCTGTGGCATCAAACAAAACTTCTAGAGCGAAGTCTTCCATGGTATGTTGATCATATTAAGGAAGCCAAGGAGAATGCAGGAAGAAATGGTTATAAGGGCAGTCGTTGGCCAAAGATGATAGCCACAGAAGGTATAGACTGTCCTTCGCCAGTAGCACCTTTATTAGTATGGCAACAACCCCATATAATTTTTATGCTAGATCTAGCCTATAGGCAGAATGGCAGCATGGAATTTATGGAAAAATATTGGACCTTGATAGAGGAAACTGCTAAGTTTATGGTTGACTTTGTAGTCTTTAATGAAGAAACAGGCAGATATGATATAGTTCCACCAGTTATTCCTGTTCAGGAGTGCCATAGGCATGACATCTCCAAGAATCCAGCTTTCGAGGTGGAATATTGGAGATATACCTTAAAAATAGCAGTGGAGTGGGCTAAAAGGCTTGGTAAGGATTATGACCAGAAATGGCAGGAGGTTGCTGATAATATGGCAGAGCTTCCAATAGCTAATGGACTTTATATAGCCCATGATAATTGCCCCGATACCTATGAAGAATACAAGCGGGACCATCCATCAATGCTTATGGCCTATGGATTATTGCCCAGTGATAGGGTAAATAAGGATATAATGGCAGATACCCTAAGTAAGGTAATTGCCTCTTGGGATTATCCAAGCCTTTGGGGATGGGATTTTGCAGTTATGGCTATGACAGCTACCAGGCTGGGAAAAGCAGATACAGCCATTGATATTCTTCTGATAGACACTCTTAAGAATGATTATGTTAAGAGTGGACATAACAGACAGATATCAAGGAAAGACCTGCCTTTATATCTTCCTGGTAATGGTTCCATACTTCTAGCCCTTCCTATGATGGTTGCAGGTTATGAAGGGTGTACAGAAGACACACCGGGCTTTCCCAAAGATGGTATGTGGACTGTTGAATTTGAGAATATTCAGCGCTATGTATAGATAATTAGATAGATTTATATAAAAGGGTATTAATGCTATCAATTTTTATAGCAGAAGGGAGATAATTATGAACACTTTGGTATACAAAGGAAAGACAGCGGTTGATTATGCTAAAGAAGCCTGTGATACTATGATTAAAAAATTTAAAGCAGAGGATCTACCACCAAAAGGGAGATTTCATTACCATCAGGGAGTGCTCCTATCTGGTATGGAGAAGATTTATGATTTATGCAAGGAAGAGAAGTACTATGAATATATAAAGGCTTATGTAGATTCATATTTTAACCAGGATGGCTCTATTAATTTACATGATATAGGCATGCTAGATGATCTTCAACCTGGGGTATTATTATTTAAATTATTTGCAAGAACAGGTGAGGAACGATATAAGAATGCCTTAACAAGAATTGTGAATATTATTAAGGAATTTCCTACTAATGAAGAGGGAGGGTTTTGGCATAAACACAATTGTCAGCATCAAATGTGGCTAGATGGCTTATATATGGCCGGGCCAATTTGTGCTCAATATGCCGCTACCTTTGGGAGTGAGGAGTTTTTTGATCTTACAGCCTTTCAAGCCTTGTTAATGGAGAAAAAGACCAGGGATCCTGTGACTGGATTATGGTATCATGCTTGGGATTGTAGCAAGCAGAAAGCCTGGGCCAATAAAGAAACTGGACTTTCTAAAGAGTTCTGGGGGCGATCAATTGCTTGGGTACCAGTGGCCATCTTAGAGGAGCTTGACCATTTCCCTAAGGAGCATAAGGATAGGGAGGAAATGATACGGTTGACCACGGATCTGCTGAAGGCAGTATGTAAGTATCAAGATAAGGCAAGTGGTCTATGGTATCAAGTGGTGGACAAAGGGGGAAGGGAGGGCAATTGGTTAGAATCTTCATGTACCTGTCTTTTTGTCGCTGCCATATGTAAGGCTGTTAGAGAGGGATACTTAGATAAGGTTTATTTGGAAAATGCAGAATTAGGCTATAAGGGTATAATTAATAGACTAAAATATGACGAAAATGGTGTTATAATCGATAATATCTGTATAGGTACCGGGGTAGGAGATTATAAACATTATTGTGATAGGCCTACCAGTGAGAATGATCTTCACGGGGTTGGAGCATATTTAATTATGGCATCTGAAGTGGCTAAAACACTATAAAAGAATGCCTTAGATATAAGCTGATAGTTAGAAAATATATTGTAGAAAAATATTATAGAAAGTATATAATAGAAAGAATATTATAGTAAGAATATTAGATAAAGAGTATTAGATAAAGAATATTAGATAAAGAATATAAAGAATATTTTAATATTGAACATAAGAGAGGAAGATATACATGAAGAAGATACATTGGGTAGGAGATTCTACTGTAGCCTATAATAATATCAAAACATATCCCCAGACTGGCATTGGGCAGGTTTTTCATCTCTATTGTAAAAGAGAGTATGAGGTAATAGATTATGCTAAAAATGGGGCCAGTTCCAAAAGTTTTTATGATAGCGGACTTTTTGATCCAGTTATACAGGCAATGGAGCCGGGAGATTTTTTATTTATTCAATTCGGACATAATGATCAGAAACCCCAGGAGGATAGGCATACAGACCCATACACAACTTATCAAGAGTATCTAATGAAGTATGTTAGTGCAGCTAGGGAGAAGGGTGCCCATCCAGTATTTATCACGTCTTTATCAAGAAGACATTTTACTGAGGATGGGAAGATCAAAGACACCCATACAGAGTATCCCGGGGCTATGATTGATTTAGCCCAAAAAGAAAATATACCTTATATAGATTTGTGTCAAAGCAGTAAGCAGTTTTTAGAAGAAACCGGTGAATTAGATAGCCGTAAATGGTTTATGTATTTTCCAGCTGGTAGCTACAGTAATTATAGTGAGGATAAAACCGATAATACCCATCTTCATTATGAAGGGGCTGTGGTTATGGCAGGATTAGTGGCTGAAGGCTTACGGTCCTTAAAGGGGCTCTATGAGGAAATATTATTACCATAATAGGCCTTTTTATGGCTCATAGTTGCCATAAAGGAATAAGTAAATAAGGGGGAGTAGTAGTTGGATTTTGATATTGTATTAGTGACGGCCCGTAGCGTTGTAATTAAATTAAAGGAAGAAGGATATTATAATACTGATGAGTATGACATTTATTTAAATGGTTCCAAATATATATCTAGTAATAAGATGGTTCAGACCTTATATGGTTTAAGACCAGATACGTCCTATATACTTAATATTAAAAGGGGCAAGGCAACTTCTGAGACCATAGAGTTTAAAACCAGTTATGAGTTTGTAACTCTCAATGTTCGGGATTTTGGTGCTAAGGGTGATGGGGTTACCGACGATACAAAGTATATCCAGGCTGCTATTATGACTTGTCCTGAAAATAGCAGGGTTTACATACCAGAGGGTGTATATAAATTCACTAATCTATTTTTAAAGAGTAATATGATTCTGGAGATTGGAAAGAAGGCAACCCTCTCTGCTATTGTGGATAAAAGCCAACATCCAATCCTCCCAGGAAGAATTGAAAGTTATGATGAAGAAGCGGAATTAATACTAGGGACCTTTGAAGGGAATCCTATGAATGCCTATGCCAGCCTGATTACCGGTATAGGGGTAGATAATGTTTTAATCCATGGAGAAGGAAGGATAGATGGGGGAGCAGATTTTAATAATTGGTGGAATGTGGAGAAGAGAAGAAATGATCCTGCCACCAGACCCAAGATGCTTTTTCTCAATAAATGTTCCAATATTATTATGCAAGGACTTACAATTACAAATTCTCCTTGCTGGAACCTACACCCCTTCTTCTCAAAAAACTTGAAGTTCATAGATTTAACAATAGAATCACCATCCAAGTCCCATAATACTGATGGGCTTAATCCTGAATCCTGTACGGATGTTGATATAATAGGAACTTATTTCTCCGTTGGAGATGACTGTATTGCTATAAAATCAGGAAAAATATACTTATGTAAGAAGTATAAGACCCCTTCTAAGAATATAGTAATTAGACATTGTTATATGAAAAAAGGCCATGGAGCTGTTACTATAGGTAGTGAAATAGGGGCCGGGGTAGATGGAATTTATGTTAGCAACTGTTACTTCTCAGATACTGATAGGGGTCTACGTATAAAAACTAGGAGGGGACGGGGGAAGGATTCGGTTTTAGACGGAATAAGTTTTGAAAAGATTAAGATGGATCATGTTAAGACCCCTTTTGTGGTAAATAGTTTCTATTACTGTGGCCCAGACGGTAAAACCGATTATGTTGGATCCAAGGAAGCCTATCCGGTTGACGAAGGGACACCTTCGGTTAAAAAGTTGATATTTAAAGATATAGAATGTACCAATAGTCATGTGGCTGGAGCATATATTTATGGGCTTCCAGAGAAAAAAATTGAGAGTATAGAGATGAAGAATATATATATTTCCTATGCAGACAATACTATTGAAGGTAAAGCAGCCATGATGGCAGGCTGTGAAAGAAGTAGTAAGCAGGGGGTTTTTATCCGTAATGTTGAAAATCTATCAATAGATAATGTAATTGTTGAAGGAAATGTTGGTAAAAGTTTTGACATAAAATAAATCGAGTTGGAAAAGAGGCAGTGGCCACTGCCTCTTTTTACGTTATATAATAAGGAATTCTAATCATTTCTTATTATATAAAAAATCACTACTAATTCTACTTTTTCTGAACTTCATTAATAATCTTATCTACTATTTCGATTATATCTTCTGTGTAAGAAAGATAGGGTTCTGATAGAAGATTTAGAGTTTCAGACGTTGACTTTGTTAGATTGTCACTGGATATTCTTCCAAATAATATATAATCGGCTGAGAAATCAAAGGTGTCGCATATTTTATATAAAGTGTCTGCTGACATTCCTTTTTTGCCGTTTTCTATTTCTGCTAGAAATTGTGGTGATATTCCAACCCTTTCAGCAAAACGTTCACGAGTAAGTTTTGTTTTTTCTCGTAATCTTCGCAAGCGCTTACCTATGTGAAGCATAGTATCTTTGTCCATATTTTTAATCACCTCATTGATATTGTATCTATTGCAAAATATAATTAAATAAGCTATAATGACTTGGATACGCTCTCAGCGTATTTTAACGATTAAAGGAGTATGGATATTTATGCAAATCAATAATCAGCAAGATAATATTAATATGGTACAAAGAATGCCTGATGATATTATATTAACCCAAATAGAATTTATTATAAAAACCAATCATTACAAAGAATTATTTGATTTTATTCCCGTAAGTATTTTGATTTTTGATGAAGAGATGCGGATAGTTTATACTAATCAACATTTCTTAGATATATTAGGGTTACACCCTAATAATAATAATTACTATGGGACCCGTATAGGTGATATTATCAATTGTGTTCATATAAATAAGTCAAAGGATGGGTGTGGTTCTGAAGTCTATTGCAATTACTGTAATATTGTTCGTACTGTCTATGAAGCTAGAGTTAATAAGCAATCTGTAAAAAGAGAATTTAAGTTCCAATATTTTTCTAAAAATGATGTAGAAGTCACTGATTTCTTAGTTTTTGCTACTCCATCAACTATAATAAACGAAAATTATACCATCTGTATTATTAAAAATAATAGCCTTACTAAGCAAAAGGAAGCTATAGAAAGAGTTTTCTTCCATGATTTACTTAACACATCAGGAGCCATCAAGGGCTTATTAGAGTGCGCTAAACAATCTAAGGATATGGATGAACTTTTAGAGATTATTGATGATATAGATGAAATTACAGAGTATATGATAGAGGAAATCGAAAATCAAAAAGATTTTGTATCAGCCCTAGATGGTAGATTGCAGCTAGATCCAACATCATTTTCCCTAACAGAAGTTATTAAGAAATGTACTAAAAGATATATGAATTACTATTCTAAAGTACAATGCAATGTTGAGGAAGAAATAATCATTCATAGTGATAAGATTCTAGTAATGAGAGTTTTGAATAATATGATAAAGAATGCATGTGAGAATGCTAAAATGAAAACGGTTACAGTTTCAGCCAATGTTAAAAATGAATATGTCGAAGTACTAGTTAATAACCAATGCTATATTCCCGAGCATATACAAAAACGTATTTTTGATTCCTATTTCTCTACTAAAGGGAGTGGCCATGGATTGGGGACCAGTAGTATGAAACTTCTAGGAGAAAAATATCTTAACGGATATATTCGTTTTGAAACAACAAAAGAGGATGGGACCACATTTATCTTTGGAATTCCTAAAGGGGTTAATAGTATATAAAATTCAATTTTAATATTGACAAAATTTACTTATTGTATTATAACCGTATTAAGATGCATAGTACAGATAATACAGCAATATAATATAAATAAGATTGTTGTTAGACATATTATTGTTTATTATATTTGAAAGGAGAAACCTGTGATAGTTATCGATTACAAAGATCGTAGGCCAATTTATGAACAGATAGTGGAACGTTTCCAAGAGTTGATACTAAAGGGTGTGCTTGAAGCTGATAGCCAACTGCCATCGGTCAGAAATTTGGCTATGGAGTTATCAATTAATCCTAATACAATACAGAAAGCGTATTCAGAACTGGAGCGCCAAGGATACATATATTCTGTTATGGGAAAAGGGAGTTTTATAGCTGTAACCGATCGCTTGATTAAAAAGAAAAAGGAAGAAATACTGGATGCAGCATCCCAGTTGGTTAAATTAGCAAAGGAGTATGGAGTAACTAAAGATGAATTTACTAGGGTAATAATAGAAGGGTTTAAGGAGGAGTATGATGATTGAGGCAATCAATGTCAGCAAGCAATTTGATCAGATTAGGGCGGTAGATAAGGTAACCGTTTCAATACAGGAAGGTAATGTGTTTGGCCTTGTGGGAACCAATGGGGCTGGTAAAAGTACTTTACTGAGGATGCTCTGTGGAATTATCAGACCAGATGAGGGTTCCATTAAAATAGACGGTATGGAGGTCTTTGAAAATATTAAGACTAAGGAGCTATTCTTCTATATTTCTGATGATCAATATTATTTTAGTAATGCAACTCCAAAGGATATGAAGAATTTTTATATGGCCATCTATTCTAATTTTGATGGTCAGAGATTTGATGCTTTAATGAAGCAATTTGAACTTAATCCGAATCGCAAGATTAATTCTTATTCGAAAGGGATGAAGAAGCAGTTGTCAGTAATCTGTGGTATTTGTGCCAATACAAAGTATATATTTTGCGATGAAACCTTTGATGGGCTAGATCCTGTGATGCGCCAAGCAGTAAAGAGTATTATCGCCAAGGAGATAGCTGATCGCAACATAACAACAGTTATTGCTTCCCATAACTTAAGGGAATTGGAAGATATATGTGATCATGTTGGACTCTTGCATAGGGGTGGCATTCTTTTTTCAAAGGATTTATATGACATGAAGTTAAATATACATAAGATACAATGCGTTTTCCATAAGGATGAGGATGCGATGGTAGTATTAGATGGTTTAGAAGTGCTCAAAAAAGAAGTAAGAGGGTCCCTTTATACCATTACCATTAGGGGGAATCGAGAAGTAATATCTCAATATTTTAATAAGGTGAATCTTATCTTTTATGAGATACTTCCGCTAACTTTAGAAGAGATTTTTATTAGTGAAACGGAGGTTGTGGGTTATGATATCAAAAAGCTTATTTCTTAAACTGCAAAAAGAAGATTTAAAAAGAAGAATTTGGACTGTTTCACTATTCATGCTAGTTTTCTTCCTTCTATATACAGTTATTTGCGCCTTAAATGTGAGTAACTATTTATATAGAAACAGCAGATTAGAATATAGTGAATCTATAAATGCTTATATTACTGAGGAGATTACCAGCTTCATGGGCATGGGTAATGAGATAATGCTATTAATTACTATGGGGTGTGCAATTGTCAGTGGTTTAAGTGGTTTTTTCTTTTTACATTCAAAGAAAAAAGTAGATCTATACCATAGTATTCCAATCCGTAGAGAGATGATGTTTTCTGCTATCTATCTCAATGGTCTGCTTATATATATTGTTCCTTATTTAATTAATTTGATTTTGTGTTTTATAGTATTAGGTATTAATAAGTATATGACCATGGGGGTATTTACAACAGCATTGATAGCCTTTGGGGTTAACATTCTTTATTATATTCTGATCTATACCCTAGCAATTATAGCGGTAATGCTAACTGGTAATTTTGTGGTCAGTTGCTTAGGGGCGGCAGTATTTTATTTATATGGGTCGTTAATAGTCTTTTTAAAAGAAACTTACTTTAGCATGTTTTTCGCAACCTATCTTGGTGCATATAACAGTGAAGATATGCTATTTAAAATGTCTCCTATAGGTAACTATATTCTAAATGCTACGGAGATAGCTGATGGTTACTTAAATAGGACAATTTTTAGTATAATCACAACAATAATAGCCAATATCCTTTTAATAGCATTTGCAATCTTCCTATACAAGAAGCGCCCTTCCGAGGCCGCTGGAAAAGCTATGGCTTTTCGTATATCACAGCCCATAATTAAGTTTGCCTTGGTGATACCTTTAACCCTAGCAGGGGGAAGTCTATTTGTTAGTATTGCTAATTATAATAAAGATGCCTGGTTAGTATTTGGCCTCCTAATATCACTGATTGTCGTCTATGGGATTATAGAAATTATCTATAACTTTGATATTCGAAGTGCTTTTCATGGTAAATATCATCTTATAATCTCTGTGATTACAATAGCCTTGATAGCTTGTATTATTCGATTTGATTTATTTAGATACGATTTTTATATACCTAAGGAAAAGGATGTAAAATCCATTAGTGTTGCTATTGAAGGAATAGACGGTCATATCAGATATTATGAAATTGAAAAAGTGAATAACATCACCAAAATACAACATTCTAATTCTTATAGTTATCAATTGGAGAATATGAAATTAACAGATAAGGAAGCGGCCTTTACTTTGGCAAGCCTTGGTATTGATAGTGTACCAATCTACAAAAAGAAGATAAAGAGCTATATGCTCACAGATGTAGATAGTAATGATAATAAAACATATTATAATATTAAAATGAAGTTTACTCTCAAAAGTGGGAGAGAGGTATTTAGACAATATAGCCTACCGCTTGAAGATAGCTTCAATCTGTTAAATGAAATCTACAATGATTCTGAATACAAGAAGGGACATTATCCTATATACCAATGGGATGTTGATAATATTACAAAAATTACATGTTCCAATGTTTTTAATGATAAAGAATTCAGTTTTGATTTCTTTAAGAAAAATCAATTGTTGGAGATATATAAAGCGGAACTTGCCAGTCTTAGTTTGGAAGAAATAGCTGAAACACAACCAGTAGCTGAATTATTCTTTCATATTGATTATTATCAAGTTATTTATTATGTTTATCCATCCTTTACAAATACAATTTCTTTTCTTAAAGAACATGGTTTTGATGCAACAAAGGGAATTGAAGCTGATGATATAAGAGAGATTCATGTTACAAATCTTAGATATAATGAGGATAAGTTATTTGATGAGCAAGTTACTGTTAATGCAGCATCTGCTGATGTCTTAGGGAGGGAAGTAAAATATACAGATAAAGAAGCAATAAAAGATATATTTTCATCCTTAGTACCTAGGAGTTACTATTGGAATAACTCTCTAATATTAGATGCAGAGGACTCAATTGAGGTAAGTGTAATAATTGATGTTGATGAATATGGTAACTATGATAAACAGATATATTATTTTAGAACTGGTCAGATGCCGGATTTTGTAAAGAGAGATATAGGTTATGAGTCAGTAGAATAGAAGTAGATATTTAGGTTGTTGCAAATGTATAGGGTATATTAGGCCCTTCTATTTTGCAGCAACCTATTATTTTTGTATAGGAGATTCGCAAGCTATAGAGTTGAGCAAACATATAAAACTTCATGGTAGCAATTGACATTAAATATATAAAGAGGTATAATAATAAGAAAAATAGGCAAAATGTACTAAA
>JAAYPX010000180.1 GCA_012519565.1 Clostridiales bacterium
CATTAGATAATCCAAATCTGCCAAGACATCCAGTGTATCACTTATCAGATTTGGATTATCTAATGGGCTTAGACCTAGTGGTTGCCTGTTGGACCATGGGTAAAATTGACAATCAATATGTTACCAATCTGTCAAAAGCAGTAGGTTCTGGTGTTGGCCTAGCTGGTTGCCATGGAGGCATGTGCGATTCCTTCCGTGAGAATACGGAGTGGCAATTTATGACGGGAGGACAATGGGTTAGTCATCCTGGTGGAGACGGTATAGAGTATACAGTTAACATATGTAAAGGTTCTAGCAAGATAGTAGAGGGGCTGGAAGATTTTAAAGTATCTAGTGAGCATTACTATTTACATATAGATCCTGCTATAGAAGTTCTGGCCACAACCAGATTTCCTATAGTGAACTATTATCATATATCTAATAAACCTGTGGATATGCCAGTAGCGTGGACTAAATTTTGGGGAAATGGTAGGGTTTTCTATAACTCCCTTGGTCATCAAGATGATGTTTTTGATAAAGCTCCAACTGCTGAAATAATCATGGAGAGGGGAATGCTCTGGGCTGCTGAAGGAAAGGAATATGCTATTGAGCACCAGTTAACTACAAGTAAATTTGAAAATACTGCTAAGATGTATTAATGGGAGGCTAGTATGGGTAAAGTAAAAATTGCAATGATTGGTGTGGGTGATATAAGTGGTATTTACCTAAGAAATATCACAGAAGTTTTTAAAGAAATAGAGCTGGTTGGTGTTTGTGATTTAGTTAGGGCAAAGGCTGAAGCAGCCAAAGAAAAATATAATATACCTAAGATTTATGAAACTATGTACGACGCCTTTGCTGATGATGAGGTTGATATTATACTAAATCTTACTAGGCCCTATGAACATTTTGAAGTAACTAAGGCGGCACTGGAAGCAGGTAAGCATGTTTATAGTGAAAAGCCCCTTGGCGCATCTTTCGAAGAAGGGACAGAGCTGGTTAAATTGGCCGAAGCTAAAAACCTTATGCTAGGCGGAGCTCCAGATACTTTCCTAGGGGCGGGAATTCAAACCTGTCGCTATTTAATAGATCAAGGGTATATTGGAACCCCAGTAGGTGCCTCAACCTTTATGATTTGTCGAGGTCACGAATCCTGGCATCCGGACCCTGAATTCTATTATAAATTTGGCGGAGGGCCAATGCTGGATATGGGGCCCTATTACATCACTGCACTGATTAACTTACTTGGTGGTGTAAAAGGGGTTATGGGACTAACTAAAACCTCATTCCCAACAAGAACTATTACCAGTCAGCCCCTTAATGGAAGCATAATAGATGTAGATGTAGCTACATATGTTACTGGTATAATGGATTTTGAAAGCGGCGCGATAGGGACAATATTTACAACCTTTGATGTTCATTATAAGCAACAGGCTAGATTTGAAGTATATGGCTCAGAAGGAACATTAATTGTTCCTGATCCCAACACTTTTGGAGGTCCAATAAAGTTACTACGTCCTGAAGATGGTGAGTACAGGGAGATGCCTTTAATGTATGATTATAAGGAAAATTCCCGGGGCCTAGGTCTGGCTGATATGGCTAAAGCATTAAAAACAGGTAGGGAATATAGGGCTAATTATAATCAAACCTATCATGTACTTGAGATCTTAACAAGTTTTGAGAAAAGCAGTAGGGCTGGGAAATATCAAGCATTAGAAACTAAATATCAACGAAGCCTAGGAATGAAACATAATCCTATTAAGGGGATATTGGACTGATAAGATAATAAAGTATTATAAGTCTTCTTATTTTTGATTTCAAATCATTTATAAGAAGACTTTTTTGCCCTCGTCAAAGCTTGCTATGAAAGCTGTAGAGTTTCGCAAGCGAAACTCTTGCATGTGGCCGTAAGAGCTTGATTAGCAGGCTAGATCATTTACCAAGGGAAATAGTAAGAGGTATTGGCCATACAATAAATCCTTGGTTTAATGAGATAAAAAATAAATAATAAAAAACAATTTTATATATTGACATTGGTAATGAAATGGGGTATAAACATATATAACCTATCAACTAACTATGAAATGGGCTATTATTTATATGCTTGAGTACATAGTATACTTATTTATTAGCATTGAAGGAGGTAAAGGTATGATAACATCATTGAATATTATTAATATATTTTTAAATAATACAATGATGTGGGGCTGTAGTTTTATGTCTATAGGTAAAGCTAGAGTTTTCTTGTCATAGGTGTTATGAATCCTGAATTATGCTAAGAATATAGGTTATAATAAGAATAATATTCTACAACATATAATCTTAACTGGCGGGTCATAACATAATGACCTGCTTTTTTTAAATAAGAAATTCCACGAATTTCTTATATAATTTATAAACTGTTATAACTTATAACAGTTAACTGTAAAAAAGAATAATGTTTAGCTTATAAAATCTATGGTTTTTTAATGAAGAATTAAAATAAAAATATAAAGGATGGTATGAATATGAGTGGAAAAATAAAAAGAGAAGACAGAAAATTAAGATTTGAAACTTTGCAATTACATGTTGGTCAGGAGAAGGCAGATCCAGTTACAGATGCTAGAGCAGTACCTATTTATCAGACTACATCCTATGTATTTCATAACAGCGATCATGCAGCGGCCAGATTTAACCTAACTGATGCTGGTAATATTTATGGAAGATTAACAAATCCAACACAAGATGTGTTTGAGAGAAGAATTGCTGCCCTAGAGGGAGGAGTAGCAGCCCTTGCAGTTGCATCTGGTGCAGCGGCAATTACTTACACTATACAGAATCTAGCTAGACAAGGGGATCATATTGTAGCTGCTAATAATATTTATGGTGGAACTAAAAATTTATTTGCCCATACATTACCAGAATACGGAATAACAACAACATTTGTAGATCCTTTTGATGAGAAGGCTGTTAGGGCTGCTATATTAGAGAACACCAAAGCAATATTTATAGAGACCTTAGGAAATCCCCATTCTGACATTACAGATATTGAAAAGCTTGCTGAAATTGCCCATGAAAATAAGATACCTTTAGTAGTGGATAGTACCTTTACCACCCCATATCTACTAAGACCTATTGAATATGGAGCGGATATTGTGGTCCATTCTGCTACAAAGTTCATTGGAGGTCATGGTACAGCTATAGGTGGTGTGATAGTTGATAGTGGTAAATTTGACTGGGAAGCTTCAGGTAAGTTCAGTACTCTAACTGACCCTAATCCTAGTTATCATGGTATTAGCTTTACCAAGGCAGTGGGACCTGCCGCTTTTGTTACTAAAATAAGGGCAGTTTTGCTTAGAGATACTGGTGCATCCATATCCCCTTTCCATTCCTTCCTGTTTTTACAGGGCTTAGAAACTTTATCCCTTAGGGTAGAGCGTCATGTGGAAAATGCATTAAAGGTTGTTGAATATTTGAATAATCATCCTCAGGTAGAAAAAGTTCATCACCCATCGATATCAGAGGATGAAACCCAAAGGGCATTGTATAAGAAGTACTTCCCCAAGGGGGCAGGCTCTATATTTACCTTTGAGATTAAAGGCGATGCTAAGAAGGCTAAGGATTTTATAGATAACCTAGAATTGTTCTCACTACTTGCCAATGTAGCTGATGTAAAATCCCTAGTTATTCATCCTGCTTCCACTACCCATTCCCAGCTGACAGAAGAGGAACTATTAAATCAAGGTATAAAGCCAAATACCATCCGTCTTTCTATTGGAACAGAGAATATTGCAGATATTATAGAAGATTTAGAAGAAGCTTTTAAGGCTGTTAAGTAAAAAGTTTTCATACTACAACTTGAAATAAAAAAGTCCATAAGGTAAAATTACACTTATATACTAAAGCTTGCAAAAGGAGAGGTTGTAGAATGAAGAAGATATCTGCTTTGCTACTGCTTATAAGCCTGATGACTTTGGTTATGCTGGCTTGTAGTAAAGATGATAACGAGGATTTACTGAAGGGAAAACACTATGTTGAAATTGAAGTAGAGGACTATGGAACGATAAAAGTGGAATTAGATGCTGATAAGGCACCGATTACAGTAACTAATTTTATAAACTTAGTCCAAGATGGCTTTTATGATGGTTTAACCTTTCATAGGATAATTGAAGGTTTTATGATCCAAGGTGGGGATCCTAATGGTGACGGTACTGGTGGATCTGACAAAAACATTAAAGGTGAATTTAAGAATAATGGTGTTGACAATCCTTTATCCCACACCAGAGGAGCCATATCCATGGCCCGTGCCCCATATTCTTATGACAGTGCCAGTTCTCAATTTTTTATCGTCCAGGCGGATAGCTTATTCCTAGATGGTGAGTATGCGGTCTTTGGTTATGTGACAGAAGGAATGGAAGTAGTTGATAAGATATGTGAGGAAACCCCTGTCCTAGATGATAACGGGAATACGGCTAAAGAAGATCAACCTATTATAAAAACTATAAGGGTGATAGATAAATAAACTGAATATAAGGTCAAAATTTATACTGAGATTCTGACATTAGAAACTAAAATAGAAACTCCTCATCACGATTATAAAAATTAGTGGTGAGGAGTTAATTTATTTTTAATAAGTAAAAACAGCCTGTCTTTTTTTCGGTAAAGCAAAGTAAACTAAAAAGGGCATAGCCGAATATCAACGACTATGCCGAATTTTACAGGAATTATAAGTCCCTATCTGACCGCTTCTAAAGGGCGGGGTTTTTTGTTAGCTAGGAATTAATTTTATTAATAATAGTTGGTGTTATTATGAAATAAAGTAAGTTTTGGTAACTATCTAGTATTATATAAGGCGTATTTTTTCGGCGATACCCCTACTGCCTTGGTAAAGGCTTTAAGGAAATTACTATAATCACGGAAGCCGCACTGTTCACAGACCTCATTGACATTCATACCTTCAGACAAGAGGGATTTTGCAATACTAATTCGTCTGGCTGTAAGATATTTATTTATGGTGGTACCTGTGGACAATTTAAAAATTCGACAAATATAAGATTTACTTAAGAAGAATTGATTGGCTAAATGCTCTATGGTTATGGGGCGATTTATATTTTGATTTATATATTCCAAAATAC
>JAAYPX010000181.1 GCA_012519565.1 Clostridiales bacterium
ACACCTCTACATCATTTGTGTCTTTTTTACAGGCAATTAATGAAAGTACCAGTATCAATAAGACCAAATACATAACAGTTTTCTTCAAAATATAATCCTCCCTATCTTAAATTAGTTACATATTTATATACTTATACGTATTATATCATTTAGCTATAGCTATGATAACCCCTTATCCATCAATATTTATCCTAAATAGCTTGTCCTACTTATGGTATGGTTCACCATATCAGTTCTACTAGCAAAACTTATTTGTTGGTTGATGTATCGAAGAAAAATGAATTCAAGTAAAAAATATACCAAAAAACCAGTAGGTTTTCATCATAATAAACCTACTGGTTTTATAAAACTGATATATCTGATTCTTCAGCTTCTTGACATTTGTAAAAAACAATGTTTTTATCTTTGATACCAGTCTTGTATTTCAGGATGTTTCGCTATAAGCCTTTCATTTGTTTCTAGCAATTTTTCATAGTAATCATTATATATTGGACTTAATTTTCTCATAGCAGGTATAAATACATCATAATATCCACTAGTTTCCCCAAATTTCCTAAACAACTCCGTCAAACGTGCTGCATCAGATTCCCTATATTCTTTAGTCTTCTTATATTCAATATATTGTTCTAATATTTCTTGATTCTCATTATAATAAGTATCAAAATCATTTACAGCATTTGTCCGTCCACTAGATAGCTTATATACATCTGCATCATCAATAGTAGATGTCACAGTATCAATGATGTTTTGTAAATCAGTAGGAATCACAAATGATTCCACTTCATCTAAAAATGTAACTATGATTTGATATGCCTCTTTTTGTTCTTCTCTTTCTAATTCAATATTTAGAAATTGGCCAAAGTGAATACTAATAAATCTTCCGTAATATCCTGGAAATATATTTAATAATCTTTGTTTAATTGTAGATTGTTCAAATAATCTATTAAGACCACTTTCAATCGTTTCCCTATCTCCACCTTGAATTAACCCTTCCAATAATTCTAATTTTTTCTTCTCGTTATTATGTTCTATTTCCTTCTGATACTTTATCTCACGTAAAACAGTATTAGGTGATTGGCTGCATAAAACTTTACTGATTTCTTCAATACTTAAATCAAATTTACGAAGTAAAGCTATCTTTTTTAACTTTTCAACATCTCCCTGACTAAAATATCTGTATCCATTTTCTCTAATTTCAGGAGAAATCAATCCTTTTTGTTGATAATATTCTACTGCCTTTTTTGTAAGCCCTGTCTCCTGGCATATATCTTTAATTAACATATCTAACACCTCCTAATTTAATATTAATGTATCCCCTAAGGTGCTAGTCAAGTATCGAATTAATATTATACTCAATTTCATCTTGTTTTAAAGCATATTTAATATGTTTTATACTAATTTTTATAAATATTTCCAATAACGCATAGCTTGTCCACTACTTATGATAGAGTCAACCGTATCGACTCGACTCATAAAATAAATAGAATATGTTTAGTAGTTGGTTTAAACTGATAAAATAAAACAGTAGGTTTCATCATAAGAACCTACTGCTTTATTTACAACGCTATTAATAACTTTGAAATTTATTTAGCTTTTCTATCCAAATATATCATTTAATTTAATCTCTAAATCCTC
>JAAYPX010000182.1 GCA_012519565.1 Clostridiales bacterium
AAAGATGCTTAAGATCTAGCTTAGGATGTACATTTTCATGTGTAGTATTTTGTCAATTAAATAAGAAAAAAGATATAATCATTAGCTCAAAACAGAATGTTTTGGGTTTTTTGTTATTAATGCATCTATATTAATGTATCTAGAAATATATTAATTCTTTATCCTGTACAAATCTTGTATCCTGTGATGATTTTGTTCTGGTTTTTTCAAAATAAGGTAGATTAATTATAAACTCCCCTGCTTGATCAAAGATTATTGAAATTTTTTTAGTAAATCCAGTGTTTTTAATATTACACTCTTCAAGAATAAAAGAGGCTTGATACTGCTTCACTAATTCATAAATAGTTATTAAACCGATACCACTACCACCTTCTTCTGAATGTGTAGTGACTTGTTTAATGCCAAAGTTCTCAAGGATCTCTTCTTCAAATGGAATTCCACTATCAAGAACTTCTATTACATAGTGATTATCGATAATGCCTAGATGGACTAGTATTCGCTTTTCATGGGAGTACTTTGTAGCAATAATGGCATTCTCTAGCAGATCTGATAAAAGTGTATTTAAATCAGCTTCTGAAATAACATTTTCAATCATATATTTGGCACTACCTGTCAACATTAAATCGAAGTTGATATGATTACAATTAGATTTATTAAGCATATATTTAAGTAAGGAATCAATGGAGTACACTTTAGTAGAGATAAGTGTCTTGCTCACAGTCTGATAGTTATTTATAATTCCTAAGCGATCTTCTGAGGAAGATCTAAGATAACTTAAGAGTTCCTCTCCCTTTGTAAGAATCTCCTGTTTATCTTTATCTTGACAACATTGCAGAAAGTCAGACACAGCCAGAGTCATTGCTGGAATCAATTTATTATCCCTATGAATAATTTTAGATAGAGCTTCATTCTCTTTACGAAGCTTTTCAATTTCATTATCTTTTTCCCAGACTGTGTGTTGTAATGTTTCTATTTCTAACCTTTGTATCCTATCTAGATAGCTTTGCTTTATTCTGTTTCGCCACCAAAGAAAAACAAACACAGAACATAATAGGCTGGATAGATATAGAACTACGAAGGTAAGTGGTGCAAGTTGACGAGTGCTTAATAATATAACACTGCATAACAATATTGTACTGATTAATACACCAGCATTAGTAGAACCAATCTTATGAAGAAAGGGCATACCCTTCCTTAGTCTTTTTAATCGAAAGGGGAGATGAATAAGAAGGTATTGTATACATGCAATGGCAATGTTAGTAGCCATAGATGGCACAGTCTTAGGATCTAGCTTAAATATAAAACTTAAAGTATAGATAGTAGTACCAGCAATTAAAACAGCTAATGCGAAGGCAGTATAGCTAATTCCTAAAGACAGAATAGTTGTTGTTATAGAGAGTTCTAATGTGGTCTTTGTTATCAATGTTATAAATGTGAAAAGCAAAACAATCATAATCATGATACTTAATAAAGGATCAAATAGCCTTATCGTATATCCTGTAAAAGACAAAATCAGTGAGAAGAAAAAGTTGAGTATTACTTGCGGCAAACTGTATCTTTTCAAGTTGAGCAGCTTTCGGTATGAATATATACTACAAATAATTATTGTAAAGTTTTTGATAGCTGTATCAGTCATCTGGCTTATAATCCTCCTGATTTAACAATAAATAATAATTACTAACGAAAAATACAATATAAGAACAAATTCGAAAAAGAGGTCACTTGTATTATATTGATAAAAAAATCAATATGAAAGGGGTAATACAATGATCGCTTTTCTAATTGAATTTCTTCAAAGATATTTTTATGAAATCTAATTGTCAATAAAAATTAGGCCATAGATAGAAGATATCACGGTTAGTATTCTTGTTTAATTTTATTGGCATAGTAGAAGACAAACTCTAGAATTGTCGGAACTCCTCGATTAGAATTTATCTTTGCTGTATAATGATTCAACAGATCATCTATATCTGAGGTCCGCCAGGCTTTATTAATTGCATTCTGCATGGCACGTTCAACACTGGCATCACTTTTACCATATTTTGACCCAATAACTGCACAAAGGTTACTTTCAGGTTTTTCAATAGTTAATTGGATAGCATCGGTTAGATATTGATAACCAATTAATTTGGGGCTAATACCGATGTTATCCAATTCTATATTTATTCTTCGAATTATTCGTTTTTGCTTTTGCTCAGGAGTTTCCGTTGTATTATGATTAGAGTTTATGCGATTAGGATGTTTTAAGATAACAGCCTTTATCATTCTTAAGAATTCGATAACACTTTGCGCAGAATAATCTGTCTGGTGTTTAGCCATAATAAAATCTGCACCTAATTGACGGGCATAATCGTAAGTAATAGTACTGGAGTTATTTGTTGTAACTAATATGTAAGGTCGAATATCTAATTTTAGCTTTTGTAAAGCATCAAGAAAAAGCAAACCATTGCCACTTCCGTGGTGAAGCTCTAAGTCTAAGATTACCGCATCAGGTAATAAATTCTTAACATAATTAATGCCCTCTTCAGAGCTATTGGTAACACCTACTAAATAGATATCATTCAACCCATCAATGTAATTAATAATCTCATTACAGGTATTCTGATCATCTTCAATTAATAAAATTGAAAGTACCCTATCCATTATTACCACCACACTGGAATATTTTAGTATATTATAATATAGAAACCAACGAAAAGCAACACAAAGTAATCCTATGGAATAGTACATACATATAATTACCAGTATTATAGTAAGAAGCTAGATAACACCCGAAATTTCAGATGAAAATATTAAGTTGCTATCGGCGCTTAGTCATATCACTTTTACTAGGGTTTCTATACGGAACCATGGTTTTCTTGTAATGGATACAGTGTTAAGAAGTAAAACGATATGCAGAAGCTATACTTTATAAATTAAAGATAAAGAAGAATTCTGATTTGGTTATTAGTAAAGAACCAACCAATCTCAAATTAGGCATATATATACTTATGGACAGAATGTATACAGTGTGATATGGATAAAAGTATTTTTAAAGAAAAGGAAGAAATGATATAGTTTAACATATCATTTGAATAATTATGAGTAAATTATTAGATTTAATAGATAAAAAACTGGTCAATATGGAACTATTTTATGGGGGTATATAAATTTATAAGATACTAAGATATCATTTAAATAAGAAAAGCAATAAATAAATATATGTTTATATCTCGCAGAAATCTAATAAATGAACAATTTGATCTAATTAATAAAGTAGAAATATAGTATCAATATTAGGTAAGCTACATAAGTTCGGAAACTAAGCCTTGCATCCAAACTATAAAGTTATATTTGCAACAAGCCCTTTTTAGTAGAAAAATTCATCTTAATTGTCTTTATTTTTGGTTTTATCTGATCGATTTAAATTTTTCAATTCTTTTATTTATCATCTGTTTTACGTTTTTTACTTCTATATCTTAAAAGAATTCCAATAGCTAAAGAAATTGCTAAAGAAGTCCTTGCAACATAATCTATTATTCTTATAGCAGTCGAAACGTCACTGTTCCAATTATCAACATTGATCATTATAACTACATTAACTTAGTAAGTAATAAGTGATAATCCTGCGATAAACCAACAAAAGACGGTGACTTTTTTTATATTCATTTTATTTAACCTCCCTTAATAGATAATAAATTGATTATTGTTTAGTATAACATAATATTATGTACACTACAATAAATATTCCTGTATGGATAGCGTCAAGTGTAGGGTTACAATACATGTGTTACAAATCTTAATAAAATAAAACGGAAATGCTCTTTTGTGTTATATTTAAGTC
>JAAYPX010000183.1 GCA_012519565.1 Clostridiales bacterium
ACTACCGCTTACAACTAAAATAGCATAATCGAGAACCTGTAAAGTACGCTCCATCTCAGCAGAAAAATCCACATGTCCTGGTGTATCTAATAAAGCTACATCTACATCATCTAATTTAAATACTGCTTGTTTCGAAAAAATGGTAATGCCCCTGTTTCGTTCCAGCTCATAGGTATCCAGAAATGCATCCTTGTGATCAACCCTACCAATTTTTCTAATACTTCCGGTTTTATACAATATCCCTTCGGCAAGAGTTGTTTTTCCTGCATCCACATGGGCTAAAATCCCGATTACTAACCTTCTCATTACACATTCTCCTAAATCATCTGTCCTAAAATCCTTTGTCATGTTAAATAATATGACAAAAATCTTAGGAAAGCAAGGGCATACGATCAATAATATTATAGGAGATAACAATTGTATAAATTTAAAAGGAGCATACCAACAATTCTCACTAAGTCCTTTCTTTAATTTTTCACCAGGGCAATAACCTATTCTCATTACATTGCACATTATACCATATTTTCCTATCATCTGGTAATATTATGTTGCAAAAAATGCTTTACATATATAAACTGTGTTTGATATCATATGATAAGATTTTATAAACATGCTAGAAGTTAGGAGTTTTACATGAGTATATTAACTGTAACTAATCTAAGCCACGGTTTTGGTGACCGGGCCATATTTAAAGATGTATCCTTTCGTTTATTAAAGGGAGAGCACATTGGTTTAAAAGGTACGCCTATGCAAATTAATTAATCAAGAAACTAATATCTTACTTCTGGATGAGCCGACCAACCACTTAGATGTAGATGCTAAAACCGAATTAAAAAGGGCTTTAAGGGCATACAAGGGAAGCATCTTAATTATCTGCCATGAACCAGATTTTTATGAAGGCCTTGTTACTGATGTATGGGATTGTACCAAATGGACCACAAAGATCTAGGAATACAATATTGCCATAACAAAGAATTATGGGCTTGTCACAATATATTGAGACAGCCCCATAATTTAAAGTAAACTTAAGCAAATTCTATTCACTGGCTTCCAAAGTCATATTAATGGCCTTTTGCATCAAATCTTTGCTCATCATTCCTATTTGATAGCCAAATATATTACCTTCCTTATCAATCAAAAACGTTGTAGGGAAAGAATATACATAATAATCCCTAAATACCTCACCGGTTTCATCAAATACTGTTGGAAATGTGTACTCATTCTCATCTAAGAAAGCAATGATCTCATCTTTTTCTTCGTCCTGATTATAGGGATATTCCTCAGATTTAGGATTAGCCACACCTAGGAAAATTACCTCATCCTGATTTAAATTATACTCCTTGTAAAGTTCCTCAATATCAGGCATTTCATACCTGCAGGGTGGGCACCATGTGGCCCAAAAGTTCAAGAATACCACTTTTCCCTTATAGTCAGAAAGGGTATGCTCCTTACCATATTGGTCCGTAAGGGTAAAGTCAAAGGCAGGAACAGGCTCCCTCTCTACTTCATCCTCTGTCTTATCAATATCATCAGAATTATTAGTATCCCCTGAGTTATCTGTGTTTTCCGAATTGCCTATACCATCAACTTCTCCCTTATCTTTATCCCCTGAGTTATCTGCTAGATTCTTTGAATTGTTCTTATTATTACTTAAAGAATTGAAATAACTACTTATGTTATTCATCCTACCTGTAAAGGTCATAAGACCCATGATAATTAGTATTATAGCTCCTACTTTTATTGTATACTTCATTAATTTTCTGTTTTCTTTTAAAAAGTTTAATACTTGTGTTGTAAAGAGCCCCAGTAATAAAAATGGAATCAAAAATCCTATAGCATAAACCAGTACAAGTAAGTTACCCTGTAATGATGTTTTAGCCCCTGAAGCCATAATAAGCACAGATGAAAGTGCTGGACCAATACATGGAGTCCAGGCAAAACTAAAGGTAAAACCCATAATCAGGGCTACAAAAGGATTCATCTCTCGATTGCCCAAATCAAATATAATTTTTCTCTCTCTTTGTAAAAATGAGAAATTAAAAATCCCCAATTGAAAGAGGCCTAGTAGTATAATAAGTATACCACCAACTTTGGTAAATATAAGTTTATAATCACCAAAAAACTTCCCCAGGGCAGTAAAGGTCATACCTAATATGAAAAATGCAAATGAAACCCCTAGGTTAAAAAATATAGTATGTAAGAATACATTTTTCCTATTATATATGATTGTTCCATCCTCATTGACCCTTTTGCCACTGCCGGCCAAATACCCCATATAAACTGGTATAAGCGGTATTACACAGGGTGAAAAAAATGAAATTAGGCCTTCAATAAATACCAGTAATAAACTAACACTATTGGACATATCAAATCCCTGAAACATAATGGCACCTCTTTTCTGCCCTATACTTTTGCCAGTATACTTGCAATTATGGCTAAGGTACAGACGTGTTTTTTCTATAATACTATAATATAGCTATAACAGCAATCTTATCTGTGATTAAGTCACTTAGTATTTTCTGACACCATTAATAATATCTTTTATTTTATCTCTGTCCTTAACACCATCTGTTTCTACACTGCTACTAACATCTATAGCATATGCCCCCAATGCCTTAGCTTGCTTTATATCTTCAAGGCCAATACCTCCAGCTAAGAAAAAAGATTTGTTAATCTCATCTATTATCTCCCAGTTAAACTTTTCGCCTGTACCCCCATACATATTTTTATTATAGCTATCAAATAGCAAAAAATCTGCACATGTCTTACTACTTATTTTAATCTGCTCTTTATCCCGTACCCTTATGGCTTTTATTATTGGGGCCTTGGTTATTTCCTTTAATCTAATGATATACTCTTCTGTTTCATCTCCGTGAAGCTGGATAAGATCAATAATGTCTGCTTCCCAAATATCCCTAATTACATTAATATCTTCATTGACAAATACACCCACAGCCTTAATACTTCTTGATAAACTGGTTTTTAATACTTTTGCCTTTTCTTTAGTAATTAATCGCCTACTAAGCTTGTAAAAGATAAAACCAATGTAATCAGGATTATATTCATTAACATACTCTATATCGACCTCTCTTGTTAATCCGCAGATTTTAATTTTCATATTAATTACCTACCTCTTAAAGTTCTGAGCATATGGACTTTATTATCACTTTTCATCAGAGTTTCACCTATTAAAACTCCATTGGTTTTATTTTTTCTTAAATTCTCAATATCCTCTGGTGTTTTAATTCCACTTTCAGATATAAAAATAATATTATTGGGCAGCAATCTTCTTAGTCTTAAGCTATTGCTAATATCTACTGAAAAATCTTTTAAATCCCTATTATTTACTCCTATAATCCTAGCCCCTGCTGATATTGCCCTCTTAACTTCTTCTTCATCATGGGCTTCAACCAAGCATGACAAGCCCAGGCTATGGGCAAGATTTAAGTAGGATTGTAACTGTTTATTATCTAGTAGGGAGCATATTAATAGAACTGCATCAGCTCCTATTTCTTTGGCTTCATATATCATGTACTCATCAATAGTAAAGTCTTTTCTAAGTAGGGGAAGGGCCACATGTTTTTTAATTTCTCTAATATGTTCATTACTTCCCTTAAAGTAATAAGGCTCAGTAAGTACTGATATGGCATTGGCCCCTGCCTTTGCATAATCTTTGGCTATAGCTACAGGATCAAATTCCTCTGCAATTATTCCCTTAGACGGTGAGGCCTTTTTCACCTCACAGATAAAAGCAATATCCTCAGTTTTTAATGCTGCTTCAAAGGGAAAATCTTCATTTATGGGTAACTGCTCCACTTCAGATTTAAGTACTTCAAGGGGCTTTCTCACCTTTTCCCTTGAAATTCGTTCCCTTGTTCTATCTGCTATTTCCCTTAATATCATGCAATTGCCTCCTTATCATTGGTAAGTATTATAAGCCTCTCTAACTGCTTAAGGGCCTTGCCACTATCTATCATCTCTTCAGCTATTTTAATCCCCTCTTCTATTGATATTTCATGGGCTATATGTAGGGATGCACCAGCATTTAATACTACCGCATCTCTTTTAGGACCTTTTTCGCCCTTTAAGATCTTTAATGCTATTTCAGCATTTTCTTTAGGGTCACCTCCGGCCAACTCTTCCTTAAGACCTCTATTAAATCCAAACTGTTCAGGGGTTATCTCATATGTTATAAATTCATCCCCTATAAATTCACATACTGTAGTTGGCGCACTGATTGATATTTCATCCAACCTATCCTGCCCATATACCACCATCCCCCGTTTTACTCCAAGGTTTCTTAGAACTCTTGCCAAGGGCTCAACCAGGACTTCATCATATACCCCCAGTAATTGAAGGTTGGCATTGGCTGGATTTGATAGGGGACCTAATATATTGAAAATAGTAGGGATTTTTATTTCTTTTCTCACAGCCGCCACATATTTCATGGCACTATGATATTTCTGGGCAAATAAGAAGCACATTCCTATTTCCTCAAGAATTTTTATGCTTTTTTCAGGTTCTACCATAAGATTTACCCCTAAGGCTTCTAAAACGTCTGCAGTACCGCATTTACTTGAGGATGCCCTGTTGCCGTGCTTTGCCACCTTGGCTCCTGCTGCTGATACAATAAGGGAAGCCAGTGTGGATATATTGATGGAGCCTGCACAGTCACCTCCGGTGCCTACTATATCTATAACATCCATATTGTGTTTGGCCTTTAGACTATGGCTTCTCATTCCATAGGCACTGGCAGTTATCTCTTCTATAGTTACGCCCTTCATATGTAGTGCTGTCAGGTATGAACTTACCTGGGCTGGAGTAGCCTCCCCTTTCATAATCTCATCCATTACTACTTCTGCCATATCATAACTTAAGTCTTCTTTTTTGCTTAGTTTGGCAATCGCCTCTTGTATCATAATCCACCATCCTCCTTAACTTATAAAATTTTCAATGATTCTAATACCATTTTCAGTAAGTATTGATTCTGGATTAAATTGCACTCCATATATCTCATAATCATTATGTTTTATAGCCATAATATCTCCTTCAGCTGAAGTAGCAATCACCTTAAAGCAGTTAGGAAATGTATCTTTCTTAACTGTCATAGAATTATAGCTTCCAACTACCATCTGCTTATCTAGTCCATTAAACAACTTATTATCTGTATCTATATTTATTAAAGATGTCTTCCCATGCATCAGTTCATTGGTATATATAATCTCCCCTCCAAAAAACTCACATATGGCCAGATGTCCAAGACATATACCAAGTATCGGTACTTGCCCTTTTACATGATCTATCAATTCTTTACTAATGCCTGCATCACTTGGTTTTCCAGGACCTGATGAAATTATAATTCTTGAAGCTTCCAAGGCTTTTATGTCTTCACAGCTGTACTCATCATTGCGTATTACCCTAACATTCGGGTTAAGGCTACCAATATACTGGTATAGGTTGTAAGAGAAACTATCATAATTATCAATCAATAATATCATTGGTCTACCTCCTCCTGCATGGTTAAGGCTTTTATTATAGCTTTCGCTTTGTTAATACATTCTTCATGCTCTTTTTCCCCTATACTATCTGCTACGATTCCTGCCCCTACCCTTACAAATACCTTGCCATTTTTCTTATAAGCACTCCTTATAGCTATACAGGTATCCATATTTCCTGAAAAGTCAATATATCCTATTGCTCCCCCATAGATACCTCTTTTACAATTTTCCAGTTCATCAATTATTTCGCAGGCTCTTATTTTAGGTGCCCCCGATAAGGTTCCTGCTGGTAAGACTGCTTCTATAGCATCAATGGAAGAATAATCTTCCCTTATTTGACCACTTACAGTGGACCCTATGTGCATTACATGGGAAAATCTTTCTATGGACATATATTTATCCACTTTAACAGTGCCAAATTTACTAATCTTACCCAGATCATTTCTTCCCAGGTCCACTAGCATAATATGCTCTGAACATTCCTTCACATCTGCCAGCAGTTCCTGTTCAATAATATTATCTTCTTCCTTGGTCTTCCCCCTTGCTCTGGTACCGCCTAAAGGAAAAGTATGTAGGATGCCATTTTCCAATTTCACTAAGGTTTCTGGGGAAGCACCTGCAACTTCCATATCATCACTGCAGATATAAAACATATAGGGAGAAGGATTAATAGTTCTCAGAAGTCTATATGTGTGAAACAAACTTCCTTTCATCTTTGCTTCAAATCTGTTAGATAAAACAACCTGGAAAATGTCTCCCTCATACATATATCTTTTTGCTTTTTCAACCATTTGACAGTATTCCTCTTTACTAAATATTGGCTTTATCTCAGAAAGAATCTCCCCTTTGGGAATAACTTCTGGTTTTCCCTTAAGAATTAAATCCTTTATCTTGTTAATTTCTGCAACTGCATTATTGTAGCTTTCTTCTAAATTATCTGCATCCACATTGACTATAATAGTGATCTTCTGTTTAAAATTATCAAAGGCTATTACTTTATCAAATAGCATCAAATCCATATCCTTAAAACCCTCTTCATCAGTGCCTTCTAATAATAATTTGGGCTCACTATATTTGATGTAGTCAAAAGCAAAATAACCTACCAGTCCTCCAGTAAATGGTGGCAGTTGAGAGGATTTAGGACTTTTGTATTCCTCTAAAATCTCTTTAATACATTCACTAGGATGCTTATCATTGATGATCCTTTCTCCTTCATTGACATAATCTTTTATTAATATGGTACCATTCATGGCAGTAATAGATAAAAGCGGATCATATCCCATAAAAGTATACCTACCCCACTTTTCCTGCTTTTCCACACTTTCCAAAATATAACATCTACTGCTGACATTTTTTAAAATCTTTAATAAATTAATTGGTGTAATAGCATCGGACAATATTTCATATCCAATTGGTATCTTTTTGTATCCAGTACTGATCTTTCTTGCTTCATCCAATGTTGGTTTCATAATTACCTCCATTCCTGCGCATGAATTGCGCAATAATATTAATGTTTTACTACTGTGCCATTTTAACCTGCAAAAGTTTAGGGTAATAAAAAACCCATCCTTAACTATTGTTAAGGACGGGCTAATATTATAAGCTCGCGGTACCACCTAAATTGATGCAATGCATCCACTCTTTAAACGTACTAACATACGTCTTCCCTTGATAACGGGCGGAAATCCTGTTGGGCATTACTCGGTTTGCACCTTTATTCCCACCTTCACAGGCCCATTCGGTATAACCTTATTCACTGCAATCTCAGCCCCTGCAGCTCTCTGTAAGAAATCAGCTATACTTACTCTTCCTGATCACCAGTTTATTACTATGTATTTTTTATGTATCATATACTAATATATTATGTTTGTCAATACATTTTTTATACTTTGTGGTAATCTTTTCTAATAATTTTTCATGTTTTATTGTCAATCCTTTAAATAATACTAAAGCTGATATTTTCTGTATGCTCTCCAATAACTATCTCTTTTATATCAGGACTTTCTACCAGCTTACCGCCGATAGACAAATTTTCAAAATGAATGTTTTTCACCATTCTATCCTCTGAATAGCCTTTAATACAGGATGGTAAAGCTTCCTTTCCAAAATAGGATAGGTTTCTAACCAGTACATTCTCTATTCCCTTGCCAGGTGCAGGATTATAGTCGGGATTACATTTTACCTGAAAATCAAATATCTTACCATGTTCAATTTCTTCAATACGAATATTTTCATTGGTAATATTTTTAATAAAATTCTTGTCCCCAGCATTGATTGTTAAGCAACCAAGATATTCAGCCTGTATCTCATGATGTTCTAAAATATCAATATTTCTAAAAACAATATTTTCTATAATATTGCCATCATTTTGATAATCACCATGGGTTCCTATCATGGTAGGATGGGCCACATCTGCCCATAGAATAGTATTTTCTACTAGGATATTTCTACTGGGGCCATTATACCTCCAACGTCTTCCGTAGACGGCAATGCAATCATCAGATGTTCTTAGAAAGCAATTATCTATATGTATATTCTCACAGCTCATCATATCGAAACCATCACTCCAGCCCTCACAGCTAAAGGTCTTTACATTTCGGATTGTGATGTCCTTAGACTGACCTAGAAATATTGTATAGTGGGGCGGATTAATAAAGGTAATTCCCTCTATACTTATACTTTCTCCGTAACTTATCCTAACTCCACGAAGAGCCATAAACCTCTCAAAACAAGCTTGATACACAATACCCCGCCCATATATTTTTATATTCTGAACCTCTTCACAGATAAAACCACCTTTAATAATTGCCCCGCCAGCTAAATAAATGTTAGTATTGGATGGTACCTCCATACAGCATTCTTCAAAGTAGTAGATACCTGCTTCAAAATATAAGGTTCTACCGTCAGCCATAAAGCTAAGTTCACGAACCAGATCCTTTACATTTATGATAGAAGGCCTACTTATACTACCTTTAATAATATGTACATTATCACCATTTTTTATCTTCTCTTCATCCTGCGGCTTTCCTGCAAATAGATGAAGATTACGAAAGCGATCTTTATTAATCTCTATTGAAAGATTTTCTGGTTGATCTAAACGGAAGCGGAAAGTCTTTTTTTCAATCTTTGCTTGTATCTTTCTTGATAAAGGTCTAATATCAACCTGAAAAATTTCCATAACTCCAGTTTTAACCTCTACCTCTACACTTCCAATAAAATCAAAATAAGCCACGCTTGCTTTCCTAACATCATGCATGTCAACCTTTACAGTATAACAGGGGATATGACTCCATTCTTCACTACCTACTGGACGTACTTTTACTTCAAAATAATGATTTAAATCTGCTCCAGAGGGAACTGGATAGTTTATCAATTGATTTATTCCACTCATTAGTTTCTTCTCCTTATACTTATCTTATTTAAGTACTCTCTTACTAATAAGTTTAACAATCATTATTTACTGAAACAATGATACTTTTTATAACTATTCTACACTTTTACATTATTATAGTATTGGAGCTAAATGAAATAAATCACTGACATTAATTCTTATTAGATATGCTACTAGTTACAGTATATCAAATATGGAGAGAGCACTACTTCCCTCTTTAACAAAAGCAATAAATTCATGTAATTCTGCATGGCAGTTAATAAATTGCTTTCCTTGGTAAAGCTTTTTATCAAAAACATTAACCCAATTACCCTCTGGCAGATAAACTTCCCTTTCCACCTGACCTTGATCTACAATTGGAGCAAATAATATCTCTTCCCCGTACATATATTGTTCCTCTAGGGTATAGGATATTTCATCTTGGTAATAATCAAAAAACATAGGTCGCATTATGGGTTTCCCTGTCTTACTGGCTATATCCATATATTTTTTGGTATAGGGCTTCATTCTTTCTCTTAATTCTATTAATTTTTTCAGTACAGGGTAATTTTCTTCCCCAAAGCACCAGATTTCATTATCTCCACCACTAGGTTCTATAATAGCAGGATTACGGGGTTTATGATTCTTAGATCTTGTCCTTGCTCCATGAAGACGCATAATTGGGCTAAAGAGGCCAAATTGAAACCAACGGACAATCAGTTCCCTAAAATATTCACTTTCGATATCCCCAGCATGGAAACCACCAATATCTGAATTCCACCAAGGAATACCACTCATAGCCATGGATAAACCGCTTTTTACACTCATTCTCAGGGCTTCAAAAGTGGACATAATATCTCCATTCCAAACAGCAGCCCCATACTTCTGACTGCCAGGATAAGCAGCTCTAGTAAGTAATATAATCTTATCTTCTCCCGCTTCTTTTAAACCGTCATAGAACATCTTTGCATAATAATATGGATACAACATGGCTGTCTGAGCCCCATTACCCAGATAGAATTTTAAATGTCCAAATTGTTGAGGGTGAACCTCAGGTTCAGCTTCATCAAGCCAAAAGTTTTTAATTCCATTATTATAATAATTACCTTTTACCTTATCCCATACAAACTTAGCTGTTTTGGGATTCATTGGATCAATAAAGGTTTGCTGACCATAGAAATCAAAGGTTCCATACTGACCATTCTCTGTACGTATCAGCATATTCCCCTCATTCATTTCCATGAAATTTTCGCTCTTGGGATTAATGGTCGGCCAAATAGATACTATAGGTTGTATATTCATTTCCTTTAATTCATCACACATGGCTTTAGGATCAGGCCAATATTTGGGATCAAATTTCCATTCTCCCTGCTCTGTCCAGTGGAAATAATCAATTATGATTGCATCAATAGGAATTCCCCGTTTTTTATACTCCCTTGCCACCTCTAGTAATTCATCCTGGGATTCATATCTTAGCTTGGACTGCCAAAAGCCTCCTGCCCAATCTGGAAATTCCGGAGCATATCCAGTTAAGTCACAATATATCTTCATTGTATCAGCAGGGGTTTCACCTGCATAGATTAGATAATCCGCCTGATATGTACTATCTGCCACCCACATAGTATGATTATTGGTCAATTCACATCTCCCAGGGGCTGGGTTGTTCCAAAAGAAGCCATATCCTAATGATGAATAAACTACTGGAAGGGCTGATTTGGTATTATAGTGTAGTAAATTACATGTGCTACCTTTGCGATCAAACTGATCTTCCTGCTCCTGCCCTAATCCATAGAAATGTTCCCCTTCATTGGCATAAAAAATCACCTTGACCTGATAATGATCCCCTTCAACGTGCATATTTCTTGTGGTATAATCCCCTTCAAACTTGGTTTTTAGTATCTGTTTGCCATCACGATAATAGGTTATTACTCCACCATGCCATATATTGCCCGCCTCAATTTTAGCTGAAACTAAACCATTGGATATAGTTGCTACTTTTTCATCACCAGACACCACACACTTTGCTTGGATTTTGGGACTCATGAGGGTCCAGGCTTCATCACTGATCCTTCCGTTTTTAGTTGAGCGACATCTTAAGCAATTCTCCCCATAGCCTTCGATAACTGTTAGTTCATCTCTTCTTTCAAATATAAGCTTGTTCTCAAATAACTCAATCTTCCCCATGGTACTCCTCCTTATATTAAATATGTTACTATATAATATAATAGCAGGAGTAATAAGGAGAAACTTTATATATATTTTCTGAAACTGATACTATATTGACTTTTTATAGTCATATGTTATACTCTGCTCAGATATGAAAATATAAACACTTAGCTTCACTTATCCAATTAAATTGATTATGTATCTATCAAGGAGGTTGACTCAATATGAATATAAAGACCTTCACTTATACAGATTTTAAGGAAAATATAATACATACCATTGATAATAGGCCCTATTCCCTTCATTTGATAGTTCTACCAGAGGATGTTGAACTGGTTTTATATCAACACTGGCATGATGAAATCGAGATATTTTATCTGGAAAAAGGGGAAGTAGATTTTATTATTGAAGAAAAACACATACATATAAAAGAAGGAGAGGCAATACTTATTCCCCCTAATCTTCTGCATATGGCATTAAATACATATAAAAAGAAAATTATCTTCCATGCCTTTTTATTCAGCCCAGTTCTTTTTACCGAAGCCTATAGCAATTCTTATTACAATCGCTTTGTACAACCTATGAAACATAATGGCCGTCCTTATATATATCATTTTACCCA
>JAAYPX010000019.1 GCA_012519565.1 Clostridiales bacterium
GATGATGTTTGGTTATGCAACCAATGAGACTCAAGAGTATATGCCTTATCCAATATCATTAGCCCATAAGTTGGCCAAGCAGTTAACTAAGGTTAGAAAAGACAGAACATTAGATTATCTACGCCCTGATGGAAAGTCTCAAGTAACTGTGGAATATGATGAGAATGGTAAACCAATTCATATAAATGCAGTGGTAATTTCCACACAGCATGATGAGGAGGTTACCCAGGAACAACTGCATAAGGATATTAAGAAATATGTATTAGATGAAGTGCTACCCAAGGATTTAGTTAATGAAAAGACAAAAATATATATTAATCCTACAGGAAGATTTGTAATTGGTGGTCCCAATGGGGATAGCGGGTTAACTGGTAGAAAGATTATTGTTGATACCTATGGTGGTTATGCAAGACATGGTGGGGGTGCCTTTTCTGGTAAAGACTGTACTAAGGTAGATCGTTCTGCCTCCTACGCTGCTAGATATGTAGCTAAAAACCTTGTGGCTGCTGGTTTAGCCGATAGATGTGAGATACAGTTATCCTATGCTATTGGTGTGGCAGAGCCCACATCTATTATGGTAGATACCTTCGGTACAGGGAAATTAACGGACAATGAGTTGGTAGACATTATCCGTAGACATTTTGATCTTCGCCCAGCAGGGATTATACAGATGCTTAACCTAAGGGAGCCCATATATAAGCAAACGGCCGCCTATGGACATTTTGGAAGAAATGAATTGGATCTTTCATGGGAGAAGTTGGATAAGGTAGATGTATTGACCAGTTATCTTGCCAAATAAGTAGAGAACATATTTTGAATTATAAAATAAAAGTTACTGCAAATTATTTGTTTGTAGTAACTTTTATTGTTATAAATATAAATATTTAATAAAATTAATAAAATGTTTTAAAAGAGTCAGGTACCTAATGCTAAATACTATATATTCATGTTATAATTAAGCAAAATAATAGCCTTATAAATGAAACCAAAGAATGTAGGTGAAACATTGAAATTAAAAAACAAGTTAATTGTGGCATATGTAATTATGTTTTTATCTCCTATGATGATAATAACTACAGCTTCCTGCACTATCGTATATTTTCAACTTAACTCTATTCAAAAATCTTATGACATGGAAACCAGTACTTATCAGGTTATATCAAATCCTATTCAAATACTTAATAGATTAACCAGAGGCGTCTATAATGAAATTAAGCTTACAGCCTTAAAACAACCAGAACAGTTTGCTAATGAAAAGTATATTAAAGGGCTGAATGGGGAACTAAAAGATAAATATTCTTTTATCACTGTGAGAAAAAATAATGATATTATATATACTGGCAATGAGCAGGAGCTTAATCTTATTAAAAATAGCTTGCCGCTTTTTGGGATATATAATACAGATGTAGATGGTGGCATCTATTTGGGAGGGAAGAATCCATTTCTAGTTAAATTCCAGGATTTCTATTTTGATGATGGAGCTGAAGGTACCATCTTTGTTATAACAAATTTAAATAACTTGGTTCCACAGATTAAGACTGTGGCTATTCAAACCATAAGTGCATTAGTACTTGCCATCACTTTTACTGCCAGTTTTATTGTATGGTGGATTTATCGTGGTATCTTAAAACCTTTAAATATACTTAGGATAGCAACTAATAAAATCAAGGAGGGAGATTTGAATCATTCAGTTAGGGTAGTGGCGGATAATGAGATAGGTCAGCTTTGTGAAGATTTTGAAGAAATGAGAATTCGATTAAAGAAACTAATAGAAGACAGACTCCAATATGAAGAGGATATGAAGGAGCTGGTAAGTAATATCTCCCATGACCTCAAAACCCATTTAACTACTATTAAAGGATATGCTGAAGGGCTTATAGATGGAGTAGCTGACACCCCAGAGAAGAGGGAAAAATATCTGAAAACTATATTTACCAAGGCCAATGATATGTCTTATCTGGTTGATGAACTTTCACTTTTTGTCAGATTAGATTGTGATACTGTACCTTATTCCTTTAAGGCCATTAATTTAAAAGATTATTTTGCAGACTGTACAGAAGAATTAGAAATTGAATTGGAAGTTTATAATGTGAAGATATACTATAACAATGAGACAGATCCCTCCACTCAGGTTATAGCTGATCCAGAACAGCTGAAACGGGTTATAAATAATATAGTGAGTAATTCCGTAAAATATATGGATAAAAATAATGGTATAATAGATATTAGAATATCTGATTTAGAAGATTATGTCCAAATTGATATTAAGGATAATGGTTCAGGAATTGATTCAGAGGATCTTCCCTATATATTCGATCGTTTTTATCGGGCAGATACATCTCGAAATTCTAAAAAAGGTGGAAGCGGCTTGGGTCTGTCTATAGTTAAGAAAATTATTGAAGACCATTATGGTAGGATATGGGTGTCCAGTGAGAAGTGGAAAGGGACAACCATTAGCTTTACATTAAAAAAGAAAAGATAAGCAATGGATTATGTAAGAGGAGGATGAGGATGGATAAAATATTAATAGTGGAAGATGAATTAGCAATTGCAGAACTAGAGAAGGACTATCTAGAGCTTAGTGGATTTGAAGTAGATATTGAAACCAATGGTAGTATCGGATTAAAGAAGGCACTTCATGAGGAATATAATCTAATTATATTGGACCTTATGCTTCCTGATATGGATGGTTTTGATATCTGTAAGAAAATCCGTAATGAGAAGAATATTCCAATAATTATGGTGTCTGCCAAGAAAGATGATATAGATAAGATAAGAGGCTTGGGTCTTGGAGCCGACGATTATATGACAAAGCCTTTTAGCCCCAGCGAATTAGTTGCCAGGGTAAAAGCCCATTTAGCTAGATATGAGCGGCTGGTTGGTTCTGGTGTAAAGGAAAATGACATAATAGAAATTAGAGGCCTAAAAATTGATAAAACCGCCAGAAGAGTATTTCTTCATGATGAAGAGAAGATATTTACCACCAAGGAATTTGACCTTCTGTGTTTCCTTGCGGAGAATCCTAACCATGTATACAGTAAGGATGAGTTATTTAGAGAGATATGGGATATGGAATCCATTGGTGATATTGCTACAGTTACAGTTCATATTAAGAAAATTAGGGAAAAGATAGAATACAATACCTCTAAACCTCAGTATATAGAAACTATTTGGGGTGTGGGCTATAGGTTTAAGGTGTAATTACTGCTTTAAGAATACCATAATAGTCTGACGTGCAGTAAATGAACAAATTGACAAGTATTTAACAATATACTATAATGAGAACAGCCAATTTAGCAGGAACTCCTTATAGAAAGGCTAAATAAAATAAACCGTTCTGAAGGCATGAGGGTCACCTCTGTTGTTAAGGCGTTCTTCATATAAAACTGATGAGAATCCCTATGCCTTTTTGGCCTAGGGATTATTTTAATATTGTGCGATAATTGGTTAAATATTAAACTTAGAGAGGGGTTTTATCATGAAGAAATTTACAATAATATTTATGTTTACTTTTCTTTTATTAGCTTTAACAGGTTGTAAGCAAGAAAAAGCCAATCCATCCACCGTAAATCAGGAGGAGAAAGATACCATTAGGATTGCAGCACTAAAAGGGCCTACTGCTATGGGAATGGCTTACGTAATGGATAAGAATAGTAAGGATGAAGCTGCTAATAACTATGAGTTTACCATAGCTGGGGCTGCAGATGAGATTTCCACTGGCTTAACTAAAGGTGATTTTGATATGGCAGCCATACCTTGTAATCTGGCATCAGTATTATACAATAAAACAGAAGGCAAGATAAAAATAGCAGGTATCAATACCCTTAGTGTTTTATATATAGTTGAAACTGGTGATACAATTCACACAATGGAAGATTTGAAGGGTAAGACCATATATTCTACAGGAATGGGTACTACACCACAATATACCTTAAACTATTTGTTAAACTCCTATGGAATTGACCCAGAAAAGGATGTTACAATTGAATATAAGACAGAAGCTACTGAAGTGGCCGCCTTACTTAGCCAGGCCAAGGATGCTATAGCCATGTTACCTCAACCTTTTGTAACAACAGTAATGATGAACAATAGTAATGTTCGGATAGCCTTAGATGTAGCCAAGGAGTGGGATGCAATAAATAAAGATAGCTCTATTGTCACAGGAGTTATTGTTGCTAGAAGCGATTTTCTTGAGGCTAATAAAGAAGTAGTTGATACTTTTATGGAAGAATATCTAGCAAGTACAACTTTGGTTAATAGAAATATAGATGAGGCAGCTAATCTTATTGAGCAGTTTGATATATTTAAAGCAGCAGTTGCCAAGAAGGCAATTCCACTATGCAATATAACATTAATTCAAGGGGAGGATATGAAAAATATGGTTGGGGGATACCTGACAACCTTATTTGAACAAAATCCTAATTCCGTAGGTGGAGCTCTTCCTGCTGATGATTTCTATTATATTCCATAAGCCATAATATATGGGTCTATAACAAATCTTTGATGGATGCTTTTATAAGAGAGGAGTAAGGATAGTAACCAGATGGGTAAAATTATGAATAATATAAAATCAGATAAAACAATAAAAAAATATATAAGCAAATTCTTAGCCATCATTTTTTGGCTAGGAGTTTGGTTTGTTGGCAGTAAATTAATTAATAATACCATAGTACTGGCATCGCCGCTAGAAGTATTTACCACATTAATTACATTATGCCAGAGTTTTGCCTTTTGGTTAGCTATTCTTCACTCCTTTAGTAGGATAGTATTGGGACTTATCTTAGGATTATTAGCTGGTACAGTTTTAGCAGTCTTATCTTATAGGAGCTTCATCTGTTATGAGCTTATATCACCATTTATGAAGGTAGTTAAATCCACGCCGATTGCTTCCTTTACAATCTTAGCCCTAATGTGGATTCAATCTAAAAATCTCTCAGTATTAATTTCATTTCTTATGGTGGTTCCAATTGTCTACACCAATATATTACAAGGTATACATAGTGCTGATGAAAAACTACTTCAGATGGCCAAGGTATTTGGATTAAGTGCTTATAAAAAGTTGATAGCCATATATATACCATCAGTATTTCCCCACTTTATGTCTGCCATATCCTTAGGTTTGGGCCTTTGCTGGAAAGCAGGAATTGCAGCAGAGGTAATAGGAAAACCCACAGGATCCATTGGGGGTGAATTATACCAAGCAAAACTTTATCTTATGACCAAGGAATTGTTTGCCTGGACCATTGTGATAATTATAATAAGTATATTATTTGAGAAGTTAGTCATATCTGCAATAAAACAAGCTCAGTACAGAAGGGATAATTAGGGGAGATTTGATGGATATACGCTTAATAAATATTGTAAAACAATTCGATAATAAACTTGTATTAAATCATTGTAATATTACCTTTAAGGAGAATAAGATTCACTGTCTTATGGGGCCTTCTGGTGTAGGTAAGACCACATTAATAAATATCTTAATGGGACTTATAAAGCCTGATTCTGGAGAGATACAGGGAATGGAGAAGCGCATTGTGGCTGCAGTATTCCAAGAGGATCGCCTAATTGAACACTGGGATGCTATAAGAAATGTTAAATTAGTTTGTAAAAAAGCTATTACCGATGATATGATAATCCATGAATTTAAAGCAGTTGGGCTAGAAGATTATAGGGGAAAACCTGTAAGTAAATTAAGTGGCGGAATGAGAAGAAGAGTTGCTATTGTCCGTGGATTAATGGCAGAATCAGATGTTATTATAATGGATGAACCCTTTAAAGGATTAGATAAGGCTTTAAAAAAACAGATTCTGGAGTATGTTAAGAATAGGGCGAGAAATAAAACTGTCATAATAGTCACCCATGATCAAGAGGAAGTGGATGTTCTAGGTGGTGAGTTACATTATTTGTCTTCATGACTAAAGATTTGATAAGGTTGTTTTTTGATATTTTGTAGGATATAATACAAATTAAAAAAGCAATAGAGAAGTAACCTAGCTTTTGATTTTATATTATCTAGTGTAGAAGGAAGGATAGTTTTATGCATATTACTATTACAGGTAATCTTGGAAGCGGTAAATCAACCGTATGTAAGCTACTTAATGAGAGATATCATTTTGAGGTATATTCTACCGGTAAGGTTCAAAGGGAACTGGCTGCCAAGATGAACATGACAACTCTTGAACTAAATCAAATGATGCGTAGTGATAAAAAATACGATACCATGATAGATGATGAAACAACTAGGATATCTAGAGAAAAGAAGGATCAAAATATAATATTTGATTCCCGTTTAGCCTGGTATTTTGCTGAAGATACCTTTAAGGTATTCATATCAGTTAGCTTAGATGAGGCAGCCCATAGGGTATTTCATGATAAACGAGGAGATGTTGAAAATTATACATCTATAGAAGAGGCTAAAGAGGCCCTAGCAAAAAGAGCTGAAACAGAAAATATTAGATATAAAGAAATATATAACCTTAATTATATGGATTTTAATAATTATAATCTGGTTATAGACAGCACCTTTTGCTCTCCTGAGCTAATTGCAGATATAATTATTAAGGAAGCAAGAGAATATGAATGCAAGGGATACAATAAAACCAAGAGATTAGTTTCACCCCGTAGGCTTATTAAAGATAGTGATATTGATAATGATGATAAAGTAAAACTTAAAGAACTTATTGAAAATTATAAAGATATGTCCAATAATCAATATATTATTGATAAGGTAATAAAAGTAAAACCCCTTGATGAACAATATACAATAGTAGATGGATTAGATCATGTAAAGGCTGCTTATATAGCCGATGCCCTATTTGTTCAAATCGAGGTTCTAGATAGTTAAAAGGAATCAATCTTGAAACTTTATATTAAGATAATATTGCCTTTTTTATTTCAAATTATCCCCGAGCATATAAATAATGTATTAGCAAACAATAATGTTATAAAAACTTTATATGCTAAAAATATGGGGGTGAAGATATGGAAGGTAAAGAGGTAAGTTTCTCCAAAATAAAATGGATTACTATAGTATTAACAATCTTTGGGGTTTATATTTCATTTCGTTTTGTCTTACCTTTGATTATACCATTTATTGTAGCATATTTACTGGCATGGATTATAAGACCACCCACAGAATTCTTATACAGGAGATTAAAGATATCTAGGGTAATAGGAGGTACCATCTCTTTAGCTGTATTGATAGCAGTTGCAGGAACTGGTATCTTTTGTTTGATTAATTTACTATTTAATCAAACGGTTATATTTTTAAAGAATGTTCCCATTTATCTGGGGTTATTAGCAGAGAAAATTGATGCTATTTGTGAAGGTTGTGATAAAATATTTGGACTGGCCTATGGAACTGTAAGGGACATAGTTGATGAATATATTAATCATTTTATGGTTCATATTAAATCAAATGTTATGCCAGGCTTGACGGGTAAGACCTTATCCATAGCCATAACTGTAATAGGTGCTATAGGTATTATACTTATAGTATTTGTATCAACTTTATTAATTCTAAAGGATCTTCCTTATTTCAAGGAAAAGTATAAGGATCATAAATTTTATAAAGAGGTTAGAAAGACAACGGATAAACTGGCTGATGCAGGAATTGCTTATCTAAGATGTCAGCTGTTTATAGCAGTAGCAGTTGCTATTATCTGTGTTATTGGATTGGTCCTAATAAAAAATGAGTATTCCTTATTATTGGGTATCGGCATAGCTATATTTGATGCCTTTCCCATTTTGGGCAGTGGCATTATATTTATTCCTTGGAGTATTATTTACCTGCTAAATGGTAATATATATGCTGCAGCTATTCTTATTACCACCTATCTGCTATGTCAGGTTGTTCGTGAGGTTTTAGAGCCAAGGCTAATAGGAAATCATATAGGGATAAGGCCCATATTTACCTTAATGGCTATGTATGTGGGAGTTAAACTCTTTGAAATACCAGGATTTTTTTTAGGGCCAATTGGTTTAATAATGATAATTACAATTATTAATGTTATTAACGAAAGATATGAGGAATGTAGAGTACAGAAAGATAGCGAAAGTGTATGATTATCATATCTTGACAAAGCAGATTTTGTATCATACAATAAAGTACATTAATGATGCGTTGAAAAGGAATAGTATATAACAATCGTATCTCAGAGAGAGAAGTAATGGTGCGAGCTTCTTATATAGATGTTATAGAACCCACCTTGGAGCTTTACATGAAAGGAAGTCTTCCCCAAATGTAACGTATTACTGGCGTTAACAGTGAATGAGAGAGTTGTTATTACGACTAATTAGGGTGGTACCGCCGAGTCTTTCGGTCCCTTAGGGATAGAAGGGCTTTTTTTGTTGAATAAAATACCCTATTCAACTAAAAGCCTAATCAAATTATTATTGATAAGGAGAGATGATGATGGCACAGGAAAAAAAGTTAGTTGAGGCAATCACTTCTATGGAAGAGGATTTTGCACAGTGGTATACAGATGTGGTTAAAAAAGCTGAATTAATTGAATATTCAGGTGTAAAGGGTTGTATGATACTCAGACCCAATGGCTATGCTATCTGGGAAAATATCCAGAGAGAACTCGATGATAGATTTAAGCAAACTGGCGTAGAAAATGTATATATGCCAATGTTTATACCAGAAAGTTTATTACAGAAGGAAAAGGATCATGTAGAAGGATTTGCTCGTGAAGTTGCTTGGGTAACCCATGGTGGTACAGAAGAGTTACAGGAGAGATTATGTGTAAGGCCAACCTCAGAGACCTTATTCTGTGATTTCTACTCTAAAATAATACAATCCTATCGTGATTTACCAAAGTTATATAATCAATGGTGTTCTGTTGTTCGTTGGGAGAAGACTACCAGGCCATTTTTAAGGACTACTGAATTCCTATGGCAAGAAGGCCATACAGCCCATGCTACAGCAGAGGAAGCAGAAGAAAGAACAATCCAGATGTTAAATGTTTATGCTGATTTCTGCGAAGAGGTATTGGCCATCCCTATGATCAAGGGTCGTAAAACCGATAAGGAGAAATTTGCAGGGGCAATGTCAACATATACTATTGAAGCTCTAATGCATGATGGGAAGGCTCTACAATCTGGAACCAGTCATAACTTTGGGGATGGTTTTGCTAGGGCGTTTGATATTCAATTTACGGATAAAGATAATAAATTGCAATATGTTCATCAGACTTCTTGGGGAGTGACCACAAGATTAATCGGTGCTGTAATTATGGTCCATGGGGACAACAGTGGCCTAGTACTTCCTCCAGTAATTGCTCCAACCCAGGTTATGATTGTTCCTATTATGCAGAAGAAGGCAGGGGTACTGGAGAAGGCTAATGAGCTGAAAGAGAAGTTAAGTGCCTTTAGAGTGAAACTGGATGATAGCGATAAGAGTCCAGGATGGAAATTCAGCGAGCAAGAGATGCGTGGTATACCACTAAGGGTTGAGATTGGACCTAAGGACATTGAAGCTAATCAGGCTGTTATTGTAAGAAGAGATACGAGGGAGAAGATAGTTGTTTCCCTGGATGATATTGAAGTTAAAGTAAAAGAGACTTTAGAGAAGATGCAGTCTGATATGCTAGAGAGGGCTAGAGCTCATCGAGATGCCCATACTTATAAGGCAACTAATATGGAGGAATTTGAGAAGATTTTAATAGAGACTCCTGGATTTATTAAAGCCATGTGGTGCGGTGAAGAAGCCTGTGAATTAGAAATAAAAGAAAAGACAGGGGCAACATCCCGTTGTATTCCATTTGAACAGGAACATATTGCTGACACCTGTGTTTGCTGTGGTAAAACTGCCAAATCTATGGTTTATTGGGGTAAGGCCTACTAATCTACGACTGTTACAAATTTGAATTGGGTATATTTAAAAGATTGTTGCAAGAAATCACTTCAAGCAACAATCTTTTTTTGCTAGTCTGTATATAAGCCTTTGCGTAAATTTCATAATATAGTATAATAATCTAGAGTTATTAGTATATTTCGTGTATAAAGATCAGTTGATGTGGATAAAACATCAGAAAAAACCAGTTATGGTGGATAGAGTAGGCATTTAATTAATCAAAGCTGTGGCTTTGATGAAAGGCGTGATATTATATGAAGTTTAAAATTCCTGATAAGGTTAATTATATTATAAATATGTTAAGGTCCCACGGATTTGAGGCCTATATTGTCGGAGGTTGCGTCCGCGATATGGTACTTAATAGGTATCCTGAAGATTGGGACATTACTACATCTGCAACCCCCCAGGAAGTAAAGAAAATATTTCGAAGGACTGTGGATACAGGAATTCAGCATGGAACAGTTATAGTACTGGTGGACAAAGACCATTTTGAAGTTACAACATATCGCTTAGATGGTAAATATGAGGATTATAGAAGGCCCAAGGAGGTTTCATTTACTACCAATTTGGAAGAGGATTTAAGGCGCCGTGATTTTACCATCAATGCCATGGCCTATAATGAAGAACATGGAATTATTGATATTTTTGGTGGACTAGAGGATTTAGAGAGGGGGCAAATTCGATGTGTAGGAAGTGCCAAAGAACGCTTTGAGGAAGATGCATTGCGTATATTAAGGGCGATACGTTTTTCGGCTCAGTTAGATTTTAGAATAGAAGATAATACATTGGAAGCCCTTAAGGAGAAGGCACCATTACTTAAAAATATCAGTGCGGAGAGGATACGGGTTGAACTAACAAAACTATTGATATCGGATCATCCTGATCGATTAAGATTACTTTATGATACAGGTATTACTAATATAATTCTTCCTGAATTCGATGCTACAATACAAACTAAGCAGAATAATATACATCATATATATAATGTTGGGGAGCATATAATTAAGACGGTTATGAACGTTGGGGGAAGCTTACAAGAAAATCGTTTCTCCCTTAAGGAGAGGACCATTCTGCGATGGACCATGCTCTTACATGACATTGAGAAACCTAGTTCACAGACCGTTGGTGAAGATGGACAAGACCATTTTTATGGTCATCAGGAAAAAGGGGCTATAAGAGCTAAGGAGATATTAAAGCGATTAAAATTTGATAATGATACCATCAATTCAGTAGTACATCTTATTCGTTGGCATGATTATCGTTTTGTACTTACCCCAACTGGCATGAGAAAGGTTGCTTCAAAGGTAGGCAAAGAATATATGTATCTTCTTTTTGAAGTTAATAGGGCTGATACCATGGGTAAGAATCCAGCAATAATCGATGAGAAGCTTAAAAACTTAAAAATGGCCATGGAGATTTATGAAGAGATAGTTAAGAATGACGAATGTGTTAGCCTTAAAGATCTTAAAGTCAGTGGTAAAGATTTAATAGCCCAGGGATATAAACCAGGTAAGAATATGGGGCAGATACTAAATGAGCTTCTGGCAAGAGTTATTGATAATCCTGATTTAAATCATAAGGAAAAACTATTGGACCTGGTTAATGAACTATACCCAAAGAATAATTATTAATAAATCTATATCTGATTTGTAAGGGTACTGGAATACAATCCTATAGCATATAATGTAAAAAGTCTTAGATATTATATTTTGTAATATATCTAAGACTTTTTGATTCATTAAATTCAATATAATGACATAATATTAGAAAGACGGGTATTTCATTTGATAGGGGGATTAGCTGTGGAAGATAGAAATCAAGAAGCATTAAAAAAATATCATCTTAAGATTTACAATATATATAGAGCTAGAGGCGCTTATTTAGCAGAGACTGATGGTGGATTAAAATTGTTCAAAAGTTTTGAGGGATCCGTTAATCGGGCATTATTTGAACATAAGGTTAAGGAATACTTGTATCAGCACGGCTACTCTAATTCCGATCTATATGTTAAGACTATGGAAGGTGATATTCTATCAGAGGATACTATGGGAAATAGATATATTATGAAAAATTGGTTCTGGGGAGAAGAATGTAACATGATGGAATTATCTCAGATTGAGGCGGCATCTTCAAACCTGGCAAGAATTCATAGTATATTAACCAATGTTGATTTTACTAAAGATCAGATAGAATATAATATTAGTAGCAACTTAAATGATACATTTAATAAACGTAATAGGGAACTGAGGCGGGTGAGAAGATATATAAGAGATAAAAGACAAAAAAACTCATTTGAAATATCTTATCTTAATTACTATGATGCCTTTTTTGAGCAAGGGTTAAAGGCCACTTACCTTTTAGAAAAATCAGATTATCCTAACTTGTTGTCAGATGCTATCAAACAGCGCAGAGTATGTCATGGTAACTATACATACCATAATATTATAATGCAAAAAAGTAAATCCGATGCATTATCAAAAACATACATACCTCCTGGCTGGATTAATAGACAACCAATATCCATAACAGATTTGTCCAGTCAAGGAGGATATACTATAGCTACAACTAATTTTGAGAAAGCTTATATTGGTGTACAAATTGCAGATCTTTATCATTTTGTACGTAAAGTAATGGAGAAGAATAATTGGGATATTATATATGGCAGTAATATTATTGAGGCTTATGATAAGGTTAAATCGATTTCTAAGTCAGAGCTGAATATGCTATATATCCTACTGCTTTACCCTGAGAAGTTTTGGAAGATTACTAACTATTATTATAATAGTAAAAAATCCTGGGTGTCATCAAGAAGTATACAAAAATTAAATAGTATAGGGGAGCAGAATCCTAAAAAAGAAATGTTTCTTAAACGATTGGAATATATTTTATAGTACCTCCTGTTATCAAGATTGAATTAAACCATATAGTAAGTTATAATAGTTAGTACATATAATGAAAATATAGTAGAGGTTGATAATAGGTATGAATAAGGAACAGAAGAAAAATTCAAAGATTAATATTAAAGTTATTATTAGCCTTATAATTGGATTATTTGCTTTTTCTAGCATTGTTGTAGTTACTATGATGGAGACCATGGGTAATTCCAAAGCACAGCAATTATCAAAGTCAAACCATAGACTGGTCAATATGCAAAATGATATTTCAAAGGAAACTATAGACACTAAGAAGACTAAGATCTTAGCCCTAGTAAAGGATATTAACAAAGATAAGTCTGTAATAACCTTGTTAGATATAGAGACAAATCAAGATATGGTTCTATCCTATTCTAGCGGTAGTGATATTAGAGATAAATTTGGTCAGATTATATCTATGAGTCAAATTCCTAAGGGATCCATAGTTGATGTTGAATATCTTACAGATAATAGTAAATTATTAAAGCTGCAAACATCTAAAAAAGCATGGGAGTATGTAGGGGTTAATAATCTTTTAATTAATCAAAAAGATAAGATAATGGAAATAGCATCATCAAAATATAAGTATACAGATAATATTATAGTTTTTGATGGTGATAATATTGTGTCAGTAGATAATTTGGCTGAACAGGATGAACTGACCATATGGGGTATAGATGAAGTTATATGGTCTATTACTGTAACCAGGGGGCACGGTATTGTTAAACTTAAGGACTTAGATAGACTGCTTGGTGGTTATGCCACCATAGGTTATGAAGCCATGGTGCCAATTACTGAGGGGATGGCGGTAACTGTTCGTGAAGGTACATATAATATGACTGTAGAGAACGGTGAATTTAGTGCCACAATGGACGTTACCATATTGCGAAACCAAGAGACAGAAATATCCTTAGAAGGTGTAGGCCCTGAGCCTATAAAATATGGTAATGTAATTTTTAATATCACACCCTTCGGGGCTGACTTGTATGTCGATGATGAGTTAACCACATATAGTAAGCCTCTTACTTTATCATATGGTGACCATAAAGTTAAGGTATCCTTAGGGGGTTATACAACTTATGAAGGGGTATTAACTGTGGATAAGGATGAGACTTCAATCTTTATAGATTTACCTGAGAAAAAGAGTAATCAAGAGGAGGATGTTTCTGATCCAGAAAATAATAATGGTGATAGTAATATAGATAAGCAAGACCCTGAGATAGATGACTTAGATCCAGAGGATACTCCAATTATAGATGAAGATCATTATATCTATATACAAAATCCCAAGAGAGCCTCTGTTTATTTAAATGGTGACTTTAAAGGGATATCTCCAGTAAATTTTGAGAAAATTATTGGTAAACATGTTATCACTTTTATACGGGACGGATATGAGACTAAGAGTTATACTATTGAGGTTGCTGATGATGGAAAGGATGCATACTTTAATTTTTCAGATTTATTAAAATTAGGCTATTAATTAATGTATGCACATATGGTCAAAAACATTTAACTTTTTATACAAGAAAATAGACAATATCCTCCATATTGCAATGTAGAATTATGAAGAATTTCACTTATAAAATCTTTAATTAATAAGATTATAGAATATCATAAGGATTTATGTCTATCGAATTTCATTCCCTTTCTCTTTTCAAATTTATAGTTCTAATATATAATGAATGTAAATTTGTGGAAGAGAGAGGGGATTGTTTTTTATGGTTCAATATTTATTTGAGCAAAAAATATTAATGTATGTTATGGTCGGTTTAGGTGGATTAGGTCTACTGGCTAGATTCATAATAAATTTGGTATATAAAAAGTTGGTTAAAGAGTCTGATAATATGGGTGGCACAAAGCATAAAACATTAAAGCATATGAAAATGAAATTTGAAACCTGTTATAAATTAAAAATAGGTGTTAATAATGTGGATACTTTTGTGGATAGAAACTTATTAAGGTATAAGTTTTGTGGATTATTATTATCAACGTGGGAGAACCTCTGTGGACAAGTCCTATTCTTAAGTCTCCTATTGGTACCTGTTTCAACAGTTGTAGGAGTTATAAGTAAGGTTGATCAACAATTAATTTTATCCACAGGCTCTGTGGGTATTATAGCAAGTGCAATTTTGATAATTGTGGATAAAAGTATAAATTTATATTCTAAAAAGCAAATTGTTAAATATAATTTATTAGATTACCTTGAGAACTTTTGTAAAGTTAGACTAGAACAGGAAGCTTTCAATCCAGAGCTTTTAGAACAATATAGAAAAGAATATTTTGGTCTAGTTGGGGCAGAAGGAGAAAGTGCAGCAGCATCTTCAAAAATCGAACAAAAAATAGAAGAGCCTAAGGACGAACTTAATAGACGAAGAGAGGCTAAATTAAGAAAAGAATTAGAAAAAAAGGCTCTAGCTCAAAAAAGGGAGGAAGAGCAAAAACGTTTAGAGGCAATGCGTAGGGAGGAAGAGAGGAGACGCATTGAGGAAAGGAAGATGCTGGCTGCTAAGAGAAGGGAAGAGGAAAGGCTGAGACTGGAAGAAGAAAGACAAGCTTTGGAGGCAAGACGTTTAGAAGCCAAGCGAAAGGCAGAGGAAAAGAAGGCTGCCAATCTAAGGAAACTGCAAAGTACAGAGGAGTTAATTAGCAAAAATCTATTACAAAACACTGAAGAGATAATTTCTGAAAATGTCACTGGATCATTAGAAGAATATAATTTGAAAAAGCAGATTGAGAATGTGGGACAACCTATACATATTATGGAGACTAAGATTTCTAAAAAAATTGATACTGATGAATTAGAGAATGAGACTCAAGGACTTCAGGGGATTGAGGAGGTGGCAGCCACTAAGTTAACTAGTGAAGCAACTCCTAAAGAAGAGCTTCCCAAACAAAATAAGGCCAAGATAAAACTTAAACCTATGAGTCCTGAAGAAGAGAAGCTAGTTCAAGATGTATTAAAGCAATTTTTCACATAATAAGAGACAGGCGCTCATCAAAGCCTGCTATGTAAGCTATAGGGTTTGTTTCCCAAGGGGAACTCTTTTTTGCAAAATGGGTCAGTAGAATAGCGTAAAATTACTTTAAGTTAAAAGCAAAAAAATAAATGTAGAGAATATCACTTTGTGTTATCATTAAGTTGATGAGACAAAAAAATAAACAAAGGAGGATATTCTCTATGAATAATAGTA
>JAAYPX010000184.1 GCA_012519565.1 Clostridiales bacterium
AGAGTTGAAACTCTTTTTCTACTATTTTGGCTTCACTTTTTAAGTGAAAGCAATAATTAGGTGAAATACAGTAACTATGCGGTGCTAGGCACCGATTAATGATTTATCATGAATAATTCAGGATTATCTATAGCTACGGTAATAACATTTCTACCTGAATGTCTGCGGGCGACCACAGCAGCAACTACATCAATCCATTGAACTAATTGTCCCCCAAACAGTCTATTGGTACCGTTGATATGGCTTGGCATAATTATCTGCACTTGCTCAGTACATGAATCAGATACTCTCTTAGGTTCCATAATTTAGTCCTTTCAATTGTTAATTATGATTTCAATTTAAATCATAAAAGTTGGTAAGTACTTGAGTAAAATACATTGTTAATTATAGTAGTATTTTAAACATAAACAAGTAAATTATCAAGAAAATTTTAGCTATTGTATATAAATGGAATGATAATACAAAACAATTAAATATTATACTTTTCAATCAAACAATTTATGGTATAATGTTCATGATAAGAAGATTTGTTCAAGCTTTGAACACTAATCTGCGATCTTATAGAATTTTTATGGGAAAGGATGAAAGACAATGGCATTAGTGACAACGAAAGAAATGTTTCAAAAGGCATATGAAGGTGGCTATGCAATAGGAGCTTTTAATGTAAATAATATGGAGATTGTCCAGGGAATTACAGAAGCTGCTAAGGAGGAAAACGCCCCTATTATTTTACAAGTTTCAGCAGGTGCAAGAAAATATGCTAAGCATGCCTATTTAGTTAAATTAGTAGAAGCAGCTATTGCTGATACTGATCTTCCTATTGCACTTCACTTAGATCATGGTGCTGATTTCGAAATATGTAAAGCCTGTATAGATGGAGGATTTACCTCAGTTATGATTGACGGCTCACATCTAAGCTTTGAAGAGAATATTGCTTTAACAAAGAAAGTTGTAGAATATGCCCATGCCCATGGTGTTGTTGTTGAGGGTGAGTTGGGTAGATTAGCTGGTGTAGAAGACGATGTAAATGTAAGTGCTGAAGATGCTTCTTACACAAGACCAGATGAGGTAGAAGAGTTCGTAAGTAGAACAGGTGTAGACTCCCTTGCTATAGCAATTGGAACAAGCCATGGTGCTTTTAAATTTAAGCCAGGCCAGAAACCAGAACTTCGTTTTGACATATTAGAGGAAATAGGCAAGAGATTACCTAATTTCCCAATTGTATTACATGGTGCTTCTTCCGTATCTCAGGAATATGTTAAATTAATTAATGAAAATGGTGGTAAGCTAGATGATGCCATTGGTATTCCTGAAGAAATGTTAAGAAAAGCAGCTAGCTTGGCAGTATGTAAGATTAATATTGACTCTGATTTAAGATTGGCATTTACAGCAGGTATCAGAGAATATATGAACCAAAATCCTGAACATTTTGATCCAAGACAATATCTTTCTCCTGCAAGAAATTATATTAAAGAAATTGTAAGACACAAGATTGTTAACGTACTTGGATGCTCTGGTAAGGCACTATAATTATATTAATCATAGAAGCTTTTGTTACATAGATTGACCTGTGTTTTTCTATAAACAAAAGCTTTTTTGATTTATGGGCTGATAAGGGCTGATAAACTATGATTGTTGGATTAAGTCTATGATTTCTTCTTGTAGAAGTGGCTTACTAATTATATGTCCCTGAATCATATCACAGTTTTGCTGTCTCAATAACTCTAGTTGCTCTTTAGTTTCAACCCCTTCCGCTACTACCTTAATATTTAACCTATGGGCCAGCTGTATAATGGTATTAGCAATATAAGCATCCTTATCATTATAGGAGATATTATCTATAAAAGACTTATCAATTTTTAAGGTATTAATGGGCATACGTGTTAGATAATTTAATGAGGAATATCCGGTTCCAAAATCATCTAATGAAACTTTAACACCTAATTTATGAAGTTGAGAAAGGAGACTGGCTGCATCCATTACTGAGGAAACTAGGGTACTTTCAGTTAACTCCAACTCCAATAAGTTAGGAGGTAACTGGGTTTCGTCTAAAATATTAGAAATAGTTTTTATAAATTCCGGTCTGTTTAAATGTATTGATGAAATATTAACAGATACAACTAATGATGTAATTCCCCTATCCAGTAATTTTTTGTTAAAAAGACAGGCTTCCCTTATAATCCAGTTACTAATTTTTACGATTAGGCCACTTTCTTCTGCTATGGGAATAAATTCACTGGGGCTTAAGGGACCGAGTTTTTCGCTATCGATTCTAGCCAGGGCTTCTAAACCGATAATTTGATTGGTCTGTAAATCAACTAAAGGTTGATACCTTATGTAAAGCTCATTGTTTTCGATGGCACTCCTTAAAATGTCAATAATTAAAGTATGGCGATTTAGCTCCTCTTCCATCATTGAGTTGAAGATAGTATACTTATTTTTGCCAGTATCTTTTGATTTGTACATTGCTATATCTGAATTTTTAATAAGAGCATTAGGAGTTAAACCGTTATCGGGATATATGGCAATTCCTATGCTCATAGACATAAACACTATATCATTATTTAGTTCAATTGGTTCCTGAAAATGTTTTATTATCTGGGCCGCTAAGTCTACAGCCTCAGATACACTTTTTATATCTTCATAGAATAATAGGAATTCGTCTCCGCCGGCTCTAGCCAATAGCCCTTTTCCATCTATTATGGACTGAAGTATCTGTGCGGTTCTTATTAATAAGTCATCGCCGTATTCATGGCCCAAGGTATCATTTATGGTTTTAAAGTTATCTAAATCAAAAAAATAAATTGCGTGCATTTTGTCGACTTTGTTAGAGGAAGATAGGACCCCGTTGATATAGTCGGTAAAAGCTATCTTATTAGGCAGTCCAGTTAGGACATCGTGATAGGCCAAAAACTCGATATGATCATAATTGGAACGGAGTTGCTCTTCGTTGGATAGAAGTTCGTTATGTAAAGAGGTTAAATCCTCGTAATTTCTGTTGATAATATGCATCATTTTGTTAAAACTTTTAGAAAGCTCACCTAGCTCGTTTTTGCTTCTAATGCTGGATTTAACTTCAAGATTACCATTAGATGCAGTTCGCATGGTGTCTCTTAAGGATATAATCGGTTCAATAAATTTATTAGACAGATAATTGGCTAATATGGCAATGATAATAATATAAACTATACAAATAATAAGGATTAAAGACTTGTGAGTTAATAATTCGTAGGCAATAATAGAAATAAGAAACGGAATTATTGAAAAAGTGACTAATAATATCATTAATGATTTTTTTAAAGACATGATAGGTCCCTCCAAAATTTAGATCTGGCAATATTATGTTGTTTTTATTTTAGCAATAATAAGAGATTAATGCAATGTTTTTGTAATTGTGCAATATTTTGGTGAAAATACTCATTTATAACTTATAGTTGAAAAATTATATTTTACAATGTATACTTTATTTTAGTTGATTGATTAGAAAGTAGGCTTGATGATATGTATCGTTTGATAGCACAAGACGGTAAAGCAAAAAGTGGAGAATTTGTTACAGTTCATGGAACAATTCAAACACCTGTATTTATGAATGTAGGAACATTGGCTGCCATTAAAGGTGCAGTATCTACTATGGATCTTCAGCAAATAGGGACTCAAGTACAATTGTCAAACACCTATCATTTGCATGTAAGACCA
>JAAYPX010000185.1 GCA_012519565.1 Clostridiales bacterium
AATATCCTCCTTCTTCTTCTTTTATAAGATTATAATATGTAAACTCTTTGTTATGGCGAAGCCCTCTTACAATTTAGGGAATGTCATATAATTCTCCAAATTACAAAATTAGGGTGCTTCACCATACGTGGAAGCACCCTAATCATATACAATTTCGTATCTGATTTGCTTCCCTACGTAGGTATTAACCCACAGGTTCTAAGGGTCAGGTTTTACCTTCTCAACTCCAAAGAGTCCCCCCGCAAATGTTAATCATATTTACTTTTAATCAACAACTCAATATAAGGATAAGCGTATCGCTTTCGATATTTGCATAATTATATAAAATAGGTACCTCCCTACACAGAGAAGTACCCTAATCATATACATATTTCGTATCTGATTTGCTTCCCTACGTAGGTATTAACCCACAGGTTCTAAGGGTCAGGTTTTACCTTCTCAACTCTAAAGAGTCCCCCCGCAAATGTTAATTTTATGCAATTATATACCATAGTTCTAATGAAGTCAAGGTATTTATTAATTACCTACATAATCTCTCTTTCCATTCTACTTCCTTAAAGCCTACGAGCACCGTTTCACCCTTTACGACCAAGGGACGCTTAACCAGCATTCCATTAGAGGCTAGTAGCACCACTTGTTCTTCTTCACTTAAACTAGGTAGCTTATCCTTTAAGTTCATTTCCTTATATAGAGTGCCACTGGTATTAAAGAATTTTTTTAAGGGCAATCCACTGATCTGATGCCATTTCTTTAACTCATCATAGGTCGGATTATCCTCCACAATATGGCGATCTGTATATTGCAAGCCCTGTTCATCTAACCATTTCTTGGCTTTCTTACAAGTTGAACACTTGGGATATTCTATAAATAGCATCTAGTATTACCTCCTCTTATAAACGTAAATTTATAATCTACTTATTATCATCATTAGATATCTGTTAGCAATTGTCCTAATACATAGTATTGGATGCTTCCAGGCCCAAACTCCTTTTCTTATAAGATCAATTTTACATATCCTACACATTATAACATTTCTCATCAAAATACAGCTTTTAAATAAACTTATATTTCAACCTGGTCTGATAAGGTAACAGAAGAATGAAAAACAAACATCTGATTAGTATATAACCATTATACTAGATCAGATGTTTTTACGCTTACCTAATAGTTTTAAATACTCTATGCATACTCTGCCATTGATGCTTTTTTAACTGGATCAACTAACTTATAGGCTTCTTCACAGCAAATTTTTCAATATGCCTAACTGTCTTATCCCTCTATAATTTTAGCATGGACTTTGCGTACTCTGGGTCCGTCAAACTCCGTTAAATATATTCCCTGCCAGGTTCCTAGTCGTAGACGAGAATCTTTTATGATAATAGTTTCTGAAAATCCCATTAAGCTGGATTTTATATGGGCTGCAGAATTCCCTTCCATATGACGATAACCATCAGAAAATGGTATTACCTTATTCATCTCCATTAAAAAATCATGAACGACATCTGGATCAGCATTTTCATTTATGGTAACCGCTGCTGTGGTATGGGGAATAAATATAATACATATTCCATCCTTAACATTACTCTCTCTTACTACTTCCTGAACTTTATCAGTAATATCAATCATCGCAGTAGTTTGCGGTGTCTTTACGGTAAAAGTATATAGCTTGTCCATGAATTAATACACCCTTTCTCTTGTTATAGGTACATATCTTAATATCATTATAAACAAGCTGTATTAAAAATACAATAAGTCTAGTATCTTACTAATATCCTGGATACCCCATCTTAATTCTCCATTTCTCTTGTCGTGCATACCACTCTTCTTCCGTCATACTCATATCCGCAAGTAGTTCCGCCCACATTAATCTTGAAATCTCATTGGCTGTGGTTTTTTCATACATATCACTCCAAATGTTTTTGCAATATCGTATCTATTTCACAACTTCAAGCCAATTGTCTTGAGTATACTACAGAATATATCAACTTTCCGTTTACAAATTCTGATTTCATTAAATCTACTTTATCTATATTAATTTCTATTTTCCTCACCAATTCATCAACTTCATTGGCCCTAAAGCTATCTTTTAATATAACTTTCCTTCCTAAAGTTATATGAGGTTTATATTCTCTATCTTCTAACTCAAAGCCCTTTTCTATTAAACTTTGGTGCAAGATATTATTTAAATTAAGCAAAATATTGTTTTCTTCTACTCCTAGCCACAAGATATTCCCTTCACGCCTCTTAAAGCATCCTATTTGGGTTAAGCTAAGTGTAAATGCCCCAATTTCAAGTCCGTCCATTATTTCTTTAATCATACTCAATCTATTATTCTGTATCTCTCCTAGGAATTCTACGGTAAGATGTATATGTTCGTCATTTACAAATTTGCCTTGAATAGAATTTGCTTTTACTATATTAATGATATCATTAATTTGGGCTTTTACCTCATTCTTAAAATTTAGTGCTATAAATAACCTTATATTAGTTCACTCCTTTTAACAGCCTTTAAGCCACTTTAATCCAAATTATTAGTAATTAATAATATTTTATACCTTATTTCTAATGAATCAAGTCTATATCCTTGTCGGTGTAAAATATACTAGTCCTATTTAATAATAATAGATATAATATCATTAAATCCTATACTCATCTCATCCATAAAAATACCCTTTGATACATATCCAAAATACATATCAAAGGGCGTAAATATATCAACTCACAGTATATCACTTTTTCTTATTAGCTTCTTGAGAAAGCTAACGATCTGAATTTTCCGCTTTTTTCATTTCTCTTTCTATGGCTTGCAAAGCTTCTGTCTTACTTCCAGTAGTGGATCTAACAGAGAAAGCAATGTTCACAATATGATCAGATATTCTTTGCAATGAAAACAGTACGGAATAAATGCTTTTTGATACCTCAACAGGGTACATCCCTGAACTTAAGCGTATTACATGCTCGTTACGCGTAGAGGATATTAGTTTCTTAATTTCCTTGTGAATGTTTGAAATTGTTTTAAAATTCTCGGTTCTACGTTTTGTAAATGCATCAAATCCTAAGTCGAACATTTCTGATATATGTGTGTAAATTTGGTTAAGCTCTTCTTTGGTCTGATCTAAGAATTTTATATTGTTTTCCTTCATATAGTTGGTTTCTTTAACCAAAAGTACCGCATAATCACCCAAACGCTCAATATCGTTAGTTACATGGTGCAATCCACCAATCAGTTTATCATCACCAGCGAATTTAGTAACTGATGATATTTTGATAAAAAAGCTTGTAAGTTTATTAGTTAAGAAATCAATACGATATTCAACCTCGGCAATTTTTTTACTTTCACTCATATCTTCGTTTACTAATGACTTATAAGAACGATCAAGGTTCTCCTTTGCCAGAATCGCCATATCGAACAATTCCTTTAATGCTTGCTCAATTGCAACCGCCGGAGTTTTCAAGAAACGCTCATCTATATATGATAATTCTTCCAGCTGCTGTTGCTTATCTTTCACCAATCTTGTCACTAAATTAACTAACGGATCGATAAAGGCAAGAAGCACTAAGGTGTATAGTGTATTATAAATTAGGTTAAATGTTGCAAGGCTAAACTGGGGTTTCCCAGGGAATAGACCTTCAAACATGCTGGTAATGGGTGTTCTGAAAGCAATTAGAATTATTGTGAATACTACCGCGCCAATTACACTGGTAATCAAATGGAATAATGCGATACGTTTCCCATTGGCGTTGGTGGTCAGGGATGCCATAATACCGTCACTACAGGTTCCTATATTTGCTCCCATCACTAAGAAAAACGATTGATCTATATTATTAATAACTCCCGTAGCCAAGAAAGCAATAAAAACACCAGTTGCTGCCGAAGATGACTGTATAATGCATGTAAAGAGAATTCCTAATATCACCAACAAGATGGGATTTTGCATGATTTCATATTTAAACACTTTTGATAGCTGTATAGAAAGAGTAGAATCTGCTCCGCCAATTGCTGTTTCCATCACTTCCATCCCGATAAAAAGCATACCAAATCCGATTAAAAATGGTGCAATTTTATTAAGGGTTTCATTATTAGTGGAAAAAATGATGATGACACCTACAAACGCAACCGCTGCAAAAACAGAACTAATGCTAAAGCCACCTTTGCTGATGCCTGAAAGGGCAAATATAAATGCTGTTAGAGTGGTTCCTACTTTTGCACCTAAGATAAAACCTGATCCTTGTTTAACTGTTACAATATTTGCATGAGCAAGTCCAACTGTCATAATCGAAGAGGCTGAAGAAGATTGAACAAGTGCCGTAGCCCCTATCCCGATTCCGTAATTAAAGACTCTGTTTTTGTTGATTTTTTTGAAAAGATTTCGTATTCCTGATCCTGCACTTCGTTCCAAACCAGAGCTCATCTGCTTCATGCCAAACATAAATACAGCGACTCCACCTAACATAAGCAGTAAATTCATTAAAATTTCCATTATGTCTCTCCCTAGTTAAATTAATTTTGTTGCTTCAACAAATAGCAGACAGCATTCAAAGTACACATCCTAGATATGTCCTATTTAATGTACCCAAAATAAAAGGACGTATTTCGTCCCAACTAAATGTTAGTTTTAAGGAAGCCTATCGTGTCTACTATGGATACGGTAATTGTTAAATATTACCACATTGCATAACAATCCAACTTCCCTTGTAATTTAATATGCTTATTTATTCTAGCATACCTTGTGTACTTTTCAAGTACCTAAAATATTTTCTTTATTTTTTATCTTTCTCTATCCAAGATAACATTATATATCATTATATTTATCTAATCAAACATAAAATGCAGATTTTATGATAAAAACTATCCATTTTTATCATTATTAAATATAATAATCCTCTATGAAGGGAAACATACCTATAATAAAAAATCTGATTGTATAGGCTAGAAGAAAGGTGAAGGTGGTTCAACTTGTTTTATTATGCTTCATATACAAGAGAGTAACAATAATGAGAATAATACTAATAATCTGTGAGGTGGATAGGAAAAAGAGAAAACCTCTTTCACTTTCATCTCCTCGTAAAAATTCCAGTATAAATCTTGCAATTGAATAGCCAATAATGTAGATATATATCGTATTAATAACTGGTCTTTTTTCAACAAATATATAAGCAATACTACTGCCAATATGAGGTTAAAAATGGCCTCTGCTAATTGGACTGGGAATAATCCTATGTCATTGGGCGCAAATAGATTATTATGATAAACTATATGAAAAATGCCTTCATATTCTATACCATAACAGCATCCTGTCAAATGACAGCCGACACAAATATATACATATATCACTAGAAATCGATATTTTCATAAAATTATTTACCATTCATATTTGCTCTATACTTTAAAGCTCTTGATTGACCTATAATATACGTTCTACTACCCCCCTAGATATCTCTGCAAAATCAGCTCTTTTAGCCTTTAACTTTTCTTCTAAAAACTTAAAAGCAATCCAAGGCTTTATTGTCTTCCCACAAGTAAACAAATCTACAGCTGCATATTTATATTCTGGCCAAGTATGAATAGTCAGATGAGATTCTTTAATTACAACCACCCCACTAACTCCCCAAGGACTAAATGTATGAAATACACTTTCCACTATTGTGGCCTGAGCCATTTTAGCAGCCTCTACCATATATTTATCTATTAGCTGCGTATTTTTCAATACTTCACTATCACAATCATAGTATTCAATTAATAGATGCTTTCCTAATTGTTTTTGCTTAATCATAACTACTCCTCTTCTATGCTCATCCTTTGTTTAACAAATTCATTTTTTCTATGAATCAGCTTGAATACTTGGCAATTACATTTATAACAACCTTTTAACTTTAATGTTTCTATATTATTAGTTTTTTCTGACCGCCCCACCTTTGTAATTACACCACATTGATTACATCTATAAGAGCGTATTGTTTCTTTCAGTTCTCCAGTATACAAAGCTCCCATATAAGGGGTTTTTATTAATGCTTTAGTTATATTACTAGTCTTAAGAACAATCATTTGTCCTGTGTTCCCAATTATACTGGCCCCTTCATAGATATTAAACCTTGCCATTACCTCTGAAACAATAAGCCCCATACTTGAAAAACACTTTTGCATAGCCAATTGAAAATCTGGTGACTTATGGGCATAAGAAAAATAAATAGTAAGCCCACTGCCGCCTTTTAAAGCTTCTATTCCTCTTGACAGAAATAAATTCATTCCCTCAAGGGTATAAGGTGGATCTGTATAAAAACAATCAAATTGATTTCTAAAATTAGTGGCTAATGGCATCCTGAAATCAACATACTCACACTTAATTGGAAGGGCTTCTTTTATAGCTATATTATTTATATAGTCTATAATTCTTTTATCAATATCCATTATAGTAATTTTAGTTTTATGATGGACAGTATTATTAAAAAGCTTTTTTAGGAGAAAACACAGTGCTACACTTACTAAATCATCATCTCCCAAGCATAAAATTCTTTTTCCTACCAAATTGTGATTTTTAAGAGACAATATTGCTCTTTTTAAGGATGTATCTATACTGGATTTTGACTGATCTATAGTGACATCTGCCTGAGGGCGATTATCAAAGATCTCCTGTAGTTCCTCTTTTATCTCAATAATTTCTCCATATTCCTTCCAAGGGTCCATCAAAAGTCTCATATATAAGTCACTATTTATATTTTTGAACCCTAAACTATCCTCTACAAACTGCCTACCATCTATTGTAAGCCTTGTTCCCCGGTCTTGAATAACCAATCCTTTCTTAATAAATTCTTTTTTTATAGCTGCAACCACGGGAATGGGTAGGAGATTATTTCTTGCTAATTCCTTGGTGGAAATCCCTTCTTTAAGGTATAGAGTTATTAATATGTTCTCTATGGCCTTCTTACCTTCTTCTATTTTTACTTTCTTGTATACTTCCTCTATATAATTAAGCAATGCTTGTTGTCCTCCATATTTATCATTTTATTTTCATTACATAGGTCATAATGATTAAAATATTGATTATATCTATGCTAATATTGATAGTAGAAAGAAACATGGACACAACAAAAAAGGTCATAGCAACACGAAGTCACTATAACCTTTCCCATTTACATTATATATCTAATAATACCCTATATTGAATCCAATAAGTAATATTCCCATATAAGTAATATTCTCATATTTAAATATTGAAACTCAAAAACAAATATAACTATAATATAAGGTATATAAATTTATAATTGATATTAAATAATTCTAAAAACAAATTATTCTAATATATTGTATGGTTTTGTGATATCCATGTTTCTAACTTATACTTAAAAAGCCATCAACAAATAAACCTAAATAATATAGGCTTATACACTTTTTAAGATACAACTATTTAGTTGATTTAGTTAAAAACAAATTCGGACATCAAGTTCGCTCCCTTATACTTATCTAGTATCTAATTATTATAGCTTATTGTAACATATAATAATTTTTTTTCAATTATTAAAGCATAGTTAATAATTTAGCCATGTAGTATCCCCTAACCAGAAAAATGGCTTATCACCATAAATAAAATAATTATGATTATCGCTAATTCTTAAATTCATTACTATGGCTGGATACAAGGTCTTAGAGACCAGGCTACTTTTTCCAGACCCACTTACTCCAATAACACATATCATTTTTTGGAGAGGTATGGAGACATCAATATTTTTTAGATTATTGGTTCTTGCACCTTTCAGTACTATTTTTTCATTTTCCTCGATAACAGCACTTTTAACAGAGTATTCATATTCCTGGAAATCACAAATCCTTTGCTGGTCAACAACACCTGATTGCAATAGCTGTCCCCCCATAATTTCCTGCACCAGGTCCTAGCTCTATCTGACTGGCATTCAACCGATATTTTTCTTTTAATGCTTTTGCAAAGGATGCTTGATAGTCAATTTTATAGCTAAAAAATACCCTCGATATATTTCCATAAACGCATATCGAGGGCTTAGGTCAATTGGACAGATTTAACTGTAAAATTATCAGTCCTAATATGGCAGCGCCTCCAACTGCATAAAGACTGTTCACAATCAAGCAAATCTTCATTAAAGTATTTTGCACCTTTTCTTTGACATAAGCAATGATTGTAAACACTCCGCTGAATATCATAAATACTGCATAGCAAGAAATCATTATTTCAGCAACAGGCGTTTCCAATGCCCAATCAAAAGTCCTTAAGGGTAAAATAGTCCATGGTACGAATAGCATAATGGTACTGATAGTAGTTAGAATTGATTTTTTCATAGTTATTATCTCCTTTCAGTCTGCCCAAAGCAAAGACAGGAAATGAACAAACATGCGATGGTAATAGCAATAGCAACTGGCAGAAACGGAAATACTTCAAACTGTGCTGTTGTAAGGTTAGATGCTATTTTCCCGTATTCAGCCGTTATCACAAAGAACGGATACGACATTGGATATACAAACCATAGCTTCGTATTTATCATCAAAACCGATGGGACTATCGAAGCAAGCCCAATCCCAATGGAGAAAATTGGTGTCTGGATACATACTGATATAAGCCAGAAAAATGCAAGCATCGGAATTGCCGTCAAAAATATCAATCCCGCCTCCTTGAAAACAAACAAGGGCTGCAATATGAAATCATAATTTTCTGTTTGTGAAGCTATCCCAGCACTTATGAAATACATGCCAATTGTCATCAGTATTTGAAAAGTAGCCAGTGTAAGTAGAACAATAAATTTAGCCAAGCACAATTTTGCTGTGTTAATCGGCAGGGAGAGCATTTTCAGTATGCCTTTATTGCTTCTTTCTGTCATATTCAGTAAAACAGTACTTACAACCATACTTGCTGGGAACATAAACCACGCCATTCCCAATAATCCCTGTATCAAAAAATTATTTTCAGGCGAAATACCCTCTACCTGCATTCCAAAATTCAAATCTGCATTAAAGATAGAAGGCAACCAAAGGATGATGGTGGCAACCGCTAATATAAAAATGATTTTAGAACGGCTGATTTTTTTGAACTCAATGCCAACGAGAGATAAAAAATTCATTCGAACCACCTCTTAACCTTTAAAAATAAGACCTCTGCAATCCCAATAATAAGGATTTCAATCAATACAGCAAGCATAAAATTACGGACTACATTTTCTGTATTTCCAAGAAACATCTGAAACGGGAGTACAAATGGAAACAAAGATAAAACAAAGTTCTTTGTGGGCAGCATAGTAGCTGTAAATACACATACAACACCGATGCCAAGCGACACCCACATATTTCTGCAAGCCGATGCAATCAATAGTGAACCTAAGGTTACGGGAAGCATTAATAACAAAGCATACCCAAAGCTTTTTAATAATTCCATCCACACATCTGTAGACAACTCAAACCAACGGTAGGAGCAGAAAGCTATGCCTGCGGCTTCTACTAACAGTATCACAAGACACATAACTGTCATTAAAGCAACCTTTCCAAAAAACAGACTACTCTCATTTATCGGTAGCGTACACATTCTTTGAATGGCATTGTCAGCGTGCTCTGTGTGATACATAAGACAAGCACCTGCTACAACAAGCAGTATATTCAGCATGGCCATCATCTGCCAATTAGCATTCATCAAGATTTGAACAGGAGAGGTATCAAGCCTTAAATACTTTTCCGAACGGACTGCCATATTGAGAATGGGGACTATGGCTGCTAAAAAGCCTCCACAGAGAAACGCAGGTATAAACCCTGTTCGCTTCATCTTATTACATTCCAATCCAAAGCTCATATTACTCTACCTCTCTTCCTGTTATCAGCATCAATCAAGGCAAGAAAAGTATCTTCCAAGTTGACGGTAGGATAGCCTTGTGTCATGGCATTGAATTTCAGTTCATCCAGTGTTCCCTCAAATAGCATATAACCGTGATTTAGAATACCAATATAGTCTGCCATTAGCTCAACTTCTGACAGTAAATGGGAGGACACCAATACAGTACAATCAAATTTCTGAGGCAGGGAGCGTATAAGCGTTCTTATTTCGTGAATGCCAACAGGGTCTAGACCTTTTGTGGGCTCATCTAAAATCAGAATAGGCGGTCTGCCAATCAATGCACTAGCTAGACCTAATCTCTGCTTCATACCAAGAGAATACTTTTTTGCAAGCCTGTCTTTGAACTGCGTAAGACCTACCAGTTCTAATGCCTCGGAAACGGCGGATCTAGGTAACCCTAAAATTTTACGAATAATATCCAGATTTTCTTCACCTGTTAAATTTCCGTAAAAAGCAGGGGCTTCAATTAACGAGCCGACTTCTTTCAAAATTTGGACACGGTTTTCTGGATATTTCTTTCCGTTAATTACAAACATGCCGCTTGTTGGCTTGGTTAGACCTAGAAGCATCTTCATTGTGGTTGATTTTCCTGCTCCGTTCGGTCCGAGAAATCCGTAAACTTTTCCTTTAGGAATGTGGAGATTAACTCCTGATACAGCAGTAAAGTCTACATATGATTTTGTGAGATTTTTTGTTTCAATAATGTTCATATCTTTTGCTCCTTTCTCTTCACAGCTCTATTTTACAGTTCATACCTTGTGATAACATTATCACTACCTTACATCTACCTTACATTTATTAATACATTAAAAAAATTTACAATTTTATGTTATAATGCTTATATGAAAGAAGGTGTTTATGTGGATTATGAATATTTGAAGAGTAAACGCTTGCTACTTGTTGATGACCAACAGGAGCTTTTGGATATGCTTATATCTATATTGAAAGAAGAAGGCTTTAATTCCATAGCAACCGCAAAAACGGTCAAGGACGCACTTGCTTTAGCAGACAGTTTTCAACCAGAGCTTGCTATCCTCGATGTGATGCTACCAGACGGCAATGGTTTTTCCTTAATGGAGCAGTTAAAACATAAGGGCGAATATCCCATATTATTTTTAACCGCCCGAGGAGAGGACGAGGATAAGCTCAAAGGGTTTGGTCTTGGAGCTGATGATTATGTGGTTAAACCATTTTTACCTAAAGAGTTGACATTCCGCATTATGGCAATCCTACGTAGAAGCTATAAGGGTGAAAATCCTCTTGTGAAATTGCAGAACAGTGAAATTGACTTTGATCGTGCAGAGGTTATCAAAAACGGAGAACATATCACTCTAACAGCAAAAGAACATGATATTCTGGCCGTCCTATATCGCAATGCAGGTCGTATTGTAACAATCGACGCTCTATGTGAAGCGGCATGGGGTGATAATCCTTTCGGATATGAAAATTCCCTAATGGCTCACATTCGGCGCATCAGAGAAAAGATAGAATTAAATCCCTCACATCCTGTATCTTTAATAACGGTCAAAGGATTAGGGTATAAGCTGATTATAAGGGGTAAGTGATATGAGAAGTGTTCCTAAACTGATACGACGCTACATCAGCATCTTGCTACTTACTTGTGTACTTCTTATTATTCTGAACTTTGTTTTGTTAGCCATTTTAGCCGTAAATCAAGCTCCCAATGCCTATCCGTGGAAAACTTCTGAGGAAGTTGCAGCAGCATTACAGCTAATAGGTGACGGCGAATATGCATTACCCGAATCAATTGCCCTTGAATTGAAAAACTCCAATGTCTGGGCAATATATATTGATAATGAAACAAAGCAGGTAATATGGAAAACTGATAATCTGCCAAAAACAATACCTATGTCATATACGATTTCGGATATAGCCAGTCTGACCCGCGGTTATATAGACGGCTACCCAACCTTTACAGGAAAGGCGGCAAACGGGCTTGTTGTCTTGGGATACCCCAAAGATAGTTTTTGGAAACATATGTGGCCAAGTTGGGATTATTACACTATCGCTAACTTGCCTAAGACTCTACTTACTGTTTTTGCATTCAATACAGCACTTATTTTTCTTATCTATATTGTCGCAAATTCCAAACTGCTAAAATCTATTAAGCCAATTGTAAACGGCATACAGAGTCTACCAACGGGAGAACCTGTTTATGTGAAAGAAAAAGGCTTATTATCGGAACTTGCAATAAATATAAATAAAACCTCAGAAATATTGCAATCTCAAAACAATCAGCTCCGTAGGAAAGAAAGTGCAAGAGCTAATTGGATTGCAGGTGTATCCCACGATATTAGGACTCCCTTATCAATGGTTATGGGATATGCTAGTCAATTAAAGGAAGATACACATTTAACTGATGAACAACGCCAAAAAGCTAAAGTTATCGTAAAGCAAAGCGAACGAATGAAGAACTTAATAAATGACCTTAATTTGGCTTCCAAATTGGAGTACAATATGCAGCCAATCAATGCAAAAAGTGAGAATATGGTGGCTATTGTGCGTCAGGTTATTGTCGACTTTATCAACATGGATATTGATGATACTCACCCGATCGAATGGGAAACTGATGATTTCTTAACTATTTGCCCTGTAAAGGCTGACAAGGCCTTGATAAAACGAGCTGTCAGCAATCTAATTCAGAACTGTATCAACCACAACGAGAAAGGTTGTAAAATCTACGTTAGCGTTGCCGTAGATAAAGATAAATGTACTGTTACGGTTGCCGATGACGGTGTAGGAGTTACTGATGAGCAGATAGAAAAACTCAATAATACTCCGCATTATATGGTCTGTGATGAAAACACAACAGAGCAGCGCCACGGTTTAGGACTGCTTATCGTAAAGCAGATTCTAGCAGTACACGGCGGTACAACTGTAATTGAGCTTAGTCCATATTGCGGTTTCTCGGTGAAACTGACATTACCTATACAAGAATCATAAGACCGCCAAAAGGGTATAGTCCCTTGCTTGGCGGTCAACTTATATCTTTCACCTTACTTATTATTTTAAATGAGTGGTAGTTTTCTATTGGATAACAAGATTTTCATCTGAAAGGGAAGCACACTCTTTAACTAAAAATAAGACTTATATCCATAGCCTTTACAGAATGGGTTAAAGC
>JAAYPX010000186.1 GCA_012519565.1 Clostridiales bacterium
CTATTTTTGTAGTTATGATGTGGACAGGGATGCGCGTCGGTGAAATAACCGGTTTGCGTTGGTGCGATATTGATTTTGAAGAAGAAACAATCAGTGTAAATCATACACTCGTATATTATGACAAGGGTGGCTCTGAAAGATGTGGATTTGCCGTTAATACTCCAAAGACAAAAGCCGGAGAAAGAATTATCCCTATGTTGCCAAAAGTTAAGGAAGCTTTTATAATGGAAAAAGAATACCAAAAGGAATGCGAAATTACTTGCGAGGCAACTGTTGATGGATATACAGACTTTATCTTTGTCAACCGGTTTGGCGGTGTCCAACACCAGGGAACACTTAACAAGGCATTGAGACGTATTATTCGAGATTGTAATTATGAAATCTTAGATAATGCAAAGGGTAAGGAAGCTGTAACATTACCTCGCTTCAGCAATCACTCCCTCCGACATACGTTCACGACAAGAATGTGCGAAGCAGGAGTTAATATCAAGGCAATGCAGGATATATTAGGCCATGCTGATGCAGAGACAACACTTCAGATTTATACGGATGCAACTAAGGATCTCAAGAAATCCGAAATGATTAACTTTGGGGATTATTTCAAAGCACAGAAAAAGAAACAACAAACAGATACAGATTAATATTTACAACAATTTAAACAGAGTTGTTAAGAATAATGATTTGGTAAGTAAAGTTCCTTTGCTCCGTCCAAAAAAATGAAGACATCAGTTACATTGTATATTTCCTTGCTAAAATGCAGAAAAATGGAGAGTCAATATGAAATCAAGATCAGAGACAAGCATGGAACTTTATCAGTTAATGCTAAGACGAGGGTATAGGGAGGAATTCTGCGATATTGTCACCAAGAATCTGAATACAGATTTTACTGCTAAGAGGATGATTGGATATTTATCACATTATCAGCATCCGATACTTGAAGAGATTGCCGATGAAATGCTTGCGATTCTAAGCGATAGGAATAGAATTATGCAGAAGAAGGATTTAGAGAAGATTAACTCATCATGGAATAAGCATATGTTGCAAGGCTTTAATGAGAATGAAGGATAAATATAGCGATATGGGTGTAATGGCCAGCGATGGAGATATGGCATTTTTAGAGAAAGTAATTGACCAGAAAAAGAATTTTGAGCTAAAAGAAGCTTTGCAGGAATAAGATGAATTTCTTTATGAATAAAAAATACTATTAGCGTTTTTTAATGTTTTTTTATATACTATAAGTGAAAAGATAAATCTTTTGGGAGGCTCAACAGGGTAGCACCTCTTTCCCTAGTGGGGGACATAAAATATACCATGAACGCTCGGCAATAGGTGATATGTTGTCAGCTATCCATTATGAGGAATATATGGGCTTGATTCATAGTAATCAAGCCTTTATTCATATACAGGAGTATAAAGTTGTTAGCAGAAAGAGACTTAATTGATATAAACTATGTTCCAGCAGCATCAGCAATTGTATTAGATCTGCTGAAATGTTTCTAACACCGGGAACAAATGGTAGGGATTTTCTAATTTATTATAAAGTACGGATATTAATTCTTTGATTAGCATTTGAATAATAGCATTATAATTAATTATGATTAAAAAAGAAGTGGATTAAATAACTAAAAAATGATTACGATAATCTGTTTATATGTTATGATATAACTATAATAAAAAAATACAACAGATGAAATAAGGTTTGGTATGAAAATGAAAGATAAGCTTAATATAGAAAAGCAAATTGAAGATTTAAAGGTTAAAGGTGTTAAGTTTGATGTTATGAGTGAAGAAGAGGCAAAAAGATTTTTGAGATATAATAATTTTTATTTTAAATTAAAGTCCTATGCCAAAAACTATTTAACATATCAAAAAACTGAGTTAAGGGGTCAGTATATTAACCTCGATTTTGCTTATCTTGTAGAGTTAAGTAAATTAGATATGTATCTTAGAAAGCTTATAGTACATATGTGCCTTGATATCGAACATTTTTTTAAAACAAGGTTAATGTATGATATTAGTATCAATGATCAGGAAGATGGATATAATATAGTTAAGAAGTATTTAGACGGACATTATGATATTCTAAGTAACCTTTATCAAAATTTGTATAAGTCAGCTACTAGTGGATTGATTGAGAAATTCAAAGAAAATGAAGAAGATATACCTATTTGGAGCTTTATCGAGACATTATCCTTTGGAAGGTTTATCGAATTATATGATCTTTATTACGGAACGTATGGCGGGAAAAACTATTCTAGTTACTTGGGAGCCATCAAGTTTCTGAGAAACGCTGCTGCTCATAATACTTGCTTGTTAAATTCAATTCGTAAACCATATCCAAACAAAATACATAAGACAAGAGATATTATGGATGTTTTGAAAAAA
>JAAYPX010000187.1 GCA_012519565.1 Clostridiales bacterium
ACCTCTTTGTTTAAAATTTAACAACCTTCTCATAATAATATAACACTTGTTAAATTATTATTAAAATGATATTATTTTATAATAATCATAGGTAAAACCTATCAATAATGAACAGGAATATAAGGAGAATTTATGACAATTAGACATTTGAAAATATTTATTGAAGTTGTAGATAGTGGCAAGATGAGCACTGCCGCAAATAATCTTTTTATTAGTCAACCTACAGTGAGTCAAGCAATTAAGGAGCTGGAGGAACATTATGGTTGTCTTCTTTTTGAACGTCTTTCCAAGAAATTATATATAACAGATATGGGTACTAAGCTACTTTCATACGCAAGGAGTGTCGTAAAGCAGTTTGACGATATGGAAGAAATGATGCTTAAGAACAATTTGAAAAAAATAAGAATTGGTGCAACAAATACCGTTGGAAACTGTATTCTTAGCGATGTTATTAAAAGCTTTAGAAAATCTAATCCTCAGTTTGATGTATTTACATATGTGAGTAACACCAAGGGAATAGAAGAAAAACTGTTAAAGTCTGAATTAGATATTGGTATTGTAGAGGGTAAAGTAAAAAGTCATGATTTGATTTCTATTCCTGAAGTAAATGATTTCTTAGTCTTAATCTGCAGTTCTAGTCATCCCCTTGCTAAAAAGGAAATAGTTAAATTGGAAGAACTTAAAAGTGAAAGATTTATCATGAGAGAGCAGGGCAGTGGAACAAGAGAACTTTTCGAAAGATATATGTTAGAGAATAATGTGCCAATAAAAATAGTTTTTGAGGCAAATAGTTCAGAAACTATTAAGAAAACGGTTATGGAAAGTAATTGCTTAGCGGTGCTTTCCATCAGGCTCCTTGAAGAAGAAATAAAAAGCGGTAAAATACATGTTATTAAAAATATGGATAGTGATTGGAATCGATATTTTAGTATTGTTTACCATAAAAATAAACATGTAACAGATGAAATAGATTATCTTATTGAGCTGGTTAAGAATTACAAGTATGTAGATATTCTTCAGGGAGTAAATATTGGGAGCTTAGTAAAATAAGTCCATATAAACTTTTATAGCATTGATAGTTGGGGGATACCAGTTGCTGGAGGGTTCTATGTACTGTGGGTGTTGCTTTTTAGTTTTTGCTTATATATTTATTATTATATTATGGATAAGTGTAATAATAATATAGAACTCAAACATTATCTATATATTATGATGTAATATATTAGATAAATTATTTTTAGGAAAGGGTAATAAGATGATATTTGAGAATATTAAGCAAGAAATAATGGCCAACCCAATGAATGAGGCTTATACCGCTAAGGGAATACCACCTTTATTTAAAGCTTCCGCAGATGCTCGTCTGGTTATAGTGGGACAAGCTCCGGGGCGTAAGGCAGAAGAAACTCGTTTGTTTTGGAATGATTTAAGCGGTGACAGATTAAGAGAGTGGCTGGGAATATCCCGTGAGGAATTTTATACAACCAATAGGATAGCTCATTTACCTATGGATTTCTACTATCCTGGCAAAGCAAAAAGTGGTGATGCTCCGCCTAGAAAAGGTTTTGCAGAGAAATGGCATCCACGTTTACTAGCAGAGATGCCCAAGATTGAAACAATAATTCTAATAGGCAGTTATGCTCAAAAGTATTATCTTAATAAATTGTGTGAGAAAAACTTGACAGAAACAGTTAGAAGCTATGAGAAATATCTACCTAAATATTTTCCCTTAGTCCATCCCTCCCCTTTAAATATCGGTTGGTTTAAACGAAATCCATGGTTTGAAAATGAAGTTTTACCTGTTTTGAAAGATATAGTGGTTAAGAACCTGAAATAATATATGCTAAAAATGAACCCTAAATCCCCTTCATAAATACTGAAGGGAATTAAGGGCCGCAGTTTAGAAGATATTCTCTATTTTAATTTTTTCTATATCAGCAATATGATTCAAAAGATATTTTAAAACATAAACACTGGCAAGGGCTTCATCTTTAGACTTTTCTTTTATATATTGGGGTAGCTGCCATAACTCTGTTTCTATATTATCAATTTCTTGATGATCCAGAAATAGTTTTATTTTTTTAGAATAACTTTGCCATTTCTCTGTGTATTCTATGGTAATTTTATATGCTTCTTCCCAATTTTCATCATTAATATTCTGTTCTATTTCATCATTTAATTCACTTAAATTTTGAGATACTGTGTTTAGATATTTAATGGATGAAGATATAGTGAATATCATAATTACCGATAGTATCAATGATATAAGGACATCTTTCATAAATATTATTTGCCTTCTTTCTTAAGCTGATAAACAAGTTTGCCTTTTGAATCTAATAAAGCTAGAAATACTTGATCAGCGGATTTTATATTTTTCTTTTTAAGTTGGTTATTAAGCCAGGACATATCTTTGTTTATTAGTTTTAAATTATTATTATTTATTTTGCCATCAAGGATTAAAGTCACAGGTAATATATGCTGACTGGTCTGTATATTTAAGTCCTCTCTGGTAACGGGTTCTACCTCGCTTTTTGGAATTATAGATATTTGACCACCTGTTTCCAAAATGGCATACTCTATATCTTCAAGATTATAATAATCTTTCAACCTTAACTCTTCCAATAAATCATTAAGATTAAGTCTATTATTCTTTAATTCTTTTATATTAATTTTGCCTTTCTCTATTAATATACTGGGTTTACCGCAAAAAATAGTCCTGGAAGCCTCACTTTTAAGTTGCAACGTAGATAGCAAGACCTGTAAAACTAATAATGTAATTATGGGAATTATTCCATGTAATAATGGTATACTTGTGTTTTGCATAGGCATTGATGCAAGCTCCGAAATCATCAGAGCAATTACAAGTTCAAATGGTTGGAGTTGGCCGATTTGTCTTTTTCCCATTATTCGCATTATAAATACCACGATAAAATACAAAATTATGGCTCTTATTAGAACAATAAACATAAAATCGTTCTCCTTATAGTTGTGTTTAACTTACATTTATATTCATTGTTTGCTATAATAAAACAAACTATTCTTAGACAAAACACAATTATTTTTTTACCCATCTTAATTTACTTTTGGTTAAGAAATAAGTTTTAGGATAGGTTAAATTTAGAGAGCGATAAATAAAAGATTTAAAAGTGATGAACTATTATTTCTAATGGAATAAAATATGGAGGGAATAAGGTGTCTGTTTTTGATTTTAAAAAAGAATATAAAGAGCTATATTTACCAAAAAATAAACCCTATATTATAGATGTGCCCCAGATGCGCTTTATAATGGTTGATGGCAAGGGGGATCCTAATACCACCCCTTCCTACAAAGAAGCTGTAGAATTGTTATATGGTTTATCCTATACCATTAAAATGAGTAAAAAGAATGACACCCAGCCAGATGGGTATTTTGATTATGTGGTTCCGCCCCTAGAGGGATTATGGTGGTTTGAGGAGGACTATTTTGATGGCACAGTTATAGGAAGGAAGGATGAGTTTATCTGGACGATGATGATTCGTCAACCAGAGTTTGTCACAGCCCAGGTTTTTGAAAATGCCAAGGCTGTTTTGGCTAAGAAAAAACCTTACCTTGATATATCGAGGGCGCGGCTTGAGGATTTCACAGAGAGCTTATGTGCTCAGGTTATGCATATAGGCTCCTACGATGAAGAGCCTCCTACTGTTGCGGCTTTGGAAGCTTTTATTGAATCCCAAGGATATCGTACAGAGATGGCTGGAATGAGGCAACACCATGAAATATACATTGGCGACCCACGTAAGACCGCGCCAGAGAAGTTAAGAACAGTAATTCGGCATCCAATCGTAAAGAGGTAATAGCTTTGAACACAAAAACATTTGAATATTAAGTAATGTTCGTAATTACAGATTAAGGTGGTGTATCAAAAGTAAAAGATTATGGTGATATAAGGAAAAACTGCCCATAATATATTGACATAATGGAAGATATATGTAACAATACTGAAAAGTGAGCATGCATAAGAGCTAAGGGCTTGAGCTGCATGGGGGCACAATGCCTTACACGTGGTTATCCCGCGGAGTCACATATAGTGATTCTACGGGTTTTTTTATTTTTATTAGGTATGTGAGCTAATTTTATGGTAGCAGATTGGTATAAAGGTATAGGAAGGAGATGTAGTTTATGAAAATTCTTGAGACAGAGCGACTTTATTTACGACCATTTGAGGAAAGCGATTTTGAAGCAGTTCACTCCTATGCAAGTGTTGCTGAGAATGTACAGTATATGATTTGGGGACCTAATGAAGAAGCCCATACCAGAGCATTTATCTCACATGCAATTGCACAATCCAAGGAAAAACTATGTAAGGATTATCAGTATGCAGCAGTAATAAAATCTAGCCAGAAGCTTATCGGTGCATGTAATTTAACCCTAATAGGTAATGAGGAAGCAGAACTAGGCTGGATACTACATAGGGATTACTGGAAGCAGGGCTTTGGTACTGAAATGGGCAGACGTCTATTAGAATTTGGATTTAGTGAGTTAGGACTTAATAGGATAATTGCCCGTTGTGATACAGAAAATTATGGATCCTACCGTGTTATGGAAGGAATAGGAATGCGCAGAGAGGGCTGCTTTCTTGAAGCGAGACCTGCTCATAAGTTTTCAGATAAAAAGTACGGTGATGTATATTCCTATGCAATTCTTAGAGATGAGTGGGAAACCTTGCAAGAAATCACATATTACAATTCCCTGCCAGTTATTTTTGATGATTTTGTAGATACAGATGCATTAGATTTAAGTATTGGTGAAATAGAACTAATCTGTATTCAAAAACAGGCTGCTATACCTGAAAAGAAATGGGTTCCGGCTTATGTATTTGAAATTCGCCATGGTAATAACCGGGCAGGGGAGGTGAATTTGCGTATTGGTTATACCGATGGCTTATATTATGGTGGTCAAATCGGTTACTCTGTAGAAGAGCAGTATCGAGGTCAGGGATATGCAGAAAAGGCCTGTAGGCTCCTTGCACCAGTCATTCGTGCCCATGGGATGAAGAAGGTCCTTATTACCAACAATGAAACCAACATTGCCTCTAGGCGTACATGTGAAAAACTGGGTGCAAAGCTACTACGTTTAGCACGGTTACCTGAGTGGCATGACCTTTACAAGGCAGGGTTACGATATGTTAATATATTTGAGTGGAGTGTAGAGTGACAAATATTTGATAGTGATTAAAAGGAGTATATAAATGAGATCAGAAAAAGAAATGATGAACTTAGTACTTTCTTTTGCAAAGCAGGATGAACGTATTCGTATTGTGACTTTAGAGGGGTCTCGTACAAATATTAATATACCAAAGGATGACTTTCAGGATTATGATGTTTCATACTTTGTCAGCGATATGGATTCTTTTTTGCTAAATGATGACTGGCTGAAGTATTTTGGTCAAATTATAATGATGCAAAAACCAGAGGATATGGAATTATTTCCACCTGAAGAAAAAGGTTTTTCTTATCTAATGCTATTTGAGGATTATAATAAGATTGATCTTACATTATTTCCACTGGAATATTTAGATGAATATTTAAATGGCGATAAGTTAATGAAGGTTCTACTTGATAAAGATTACAGGATTAAAGGAGATATAGTTGCGACCGATATAGATTATCACGTAAGAAAACCCAGTGCCCGGGAATACAATGACTGTTGCAATGAGTTCTGGCATGTAACACCTTATGTGGTTAAAGGCTTGTGTCGTAAGGAGATACTTTTTGCAATTGATCATCTAAATCAGATACTTCGTCATGAATTACTGAGGATGATATCATGGAAGGTGGGAATAGAAACAGGATTTTCACTTAGCATAGGCAAGAATTATAAATTCTTAGATAAATATATACCAGAAGAATTGTGGAGTAAATTATTATCTACATATAGAATGGATACTTACGAAAATGTGTGGAAGTCCTTATTCATATGCCTTAAATTGTTTAGGGAAGTATCTGAAGAAGTATCGGAGAAACTGGGCTATGCTTACCCCGACTATGATAAGCATATAACAAGATATACTAAAGATATGTATGAAAAATACTTAAATAATATGGGTATATAATTGTCTTATTTATAATTAAACCTGAATTATTCATGATAAATCATTAATCGGTGCCTAGCACCGCATAGTTACTGTATTTCACCTAATTATTGCTTTCACTTAAAAAGTGAAGCCAAAATAGTAGAAAAAGAGTTTCAA
>JAAYPX010000188.1 GCA_012519565.1 Clostridiales bacterium
GGTGGACGTCATACTCCTTTCTTCAACAACTATAGACCTCAGTTCTATTTCAGAACAACTGACGTTACTGGTGTAATTCAACTTCCAGAAGGCGTTGAAATGTGCATGCCTGGAGATAACGTTGAAATGACAATCGAATTAATTCATCCTATCGCTATGGAACAAGGTTTAGGTTTCGCTATCCGTGAGGGTGGTAGAACTGTAGGTTCCGGTAAGGTAGCTGCAATTATCGAATAATTTAATAAAATTCAATATACTAATATCCCATAGGTTATCCTATGGGATATTTTTATGGTCAGGGAGTTTGAATCAGGCAGTTGAGTAGTGTATATACTATTATTCCCTTTGCAACTGCCTGGAATTTTTAAACCAAAAAACAAGTCAGAAAGAATAATAAAATAAGAAAAACATCATAAAATACATTATTATGAAATAGTTAAAAAAATTCCTTTGAAAAATATAGAATATCGTATATAATATATTCGTATATGTTTAACCTTTTAAAGATTGGAAAAAAATATAAAGTGAATATATTATATAGATAGATTTATAATATTTGTTAACCGTGTGATACATACGGAAAGAAAGGAGAACATTATGTTAGGCAGTGATATTGGAATTGATCTTGGTACTGCTAGTGTGTTGGTTTATATAAAAGGTAAGGGTGTTGTATTAAAAGAACCATCTGTTGTTGCCTTTGATAGAGACACTAATAAGATAAAAGCTATAGGTGAAGAAGCTAGGTTGATGTTAGGAAGAACTCCAGGTAACATTGTGGCTGTAAGACCACTACGTCAAGGTGTTATCTCCGACTATACTGTTACTGAAAAAATGTTGAAATATTTTATTCAGAAGGCAGTTGGAAAGCAAAGATTCAGAAAGCCTAGAATCAGTGTCTGTGTTCCCAGTGGAGTCACAGAAGTAGAGAAGAAGGCTGTTGAGGATGCTACTTATCAAGCAGGTGCTAGGGAGGTAGCTATTATTGAGGAACCTATAGCAGCGGCTATTGGTGCGGGAATAGATATATCCAGACCCTGTGGTAATATGATAGTGGATATCGGAGGAGGAACATCGGATATAGCTGTTATCTCTTTAGGGGGAACAGTAGTAAGTACTTCAGTTAAGATAGCTGGAGATGATTTTGATGATGCTCTTATTCGTTATATGAGAAAGAAACATAATCTTTTAATTGGAGAGAGAACTGCAGAGGAGATTAAGATAAAAATAGGATCTGCATATAGACGACCTGAGCTTATTTCTATGGAAGTTAGAGGACGTAACCTGGTTACAGGCTTACCCAAAACTATTACAGTAACCTCAGAGGAAACTGAAGAAGCATTGAGAGAGACAACTTCTCAGATAGTAGAAGCTGTTCACAGTGTGCTTGAAAAAACTCCCCCTGAGTTGGCTGCAGATATAGCAGACAGAGGAATTGTTCTTACAGGCGGTGGCTGTCTACTTTATGGTTTAGAAGAGTTGATAGAGGAAAAGACAGGGATAACCACTATGACATCAGAGGATCCTATGACAGCTGTGGCAGTAGGAACAGGAAAATTTGTAGAGTTTTTAAGTGGAAAAAGAGATTAATTTTAATTTTGCTATAAACTATATCTGATATATATACGATATAATATATATGAGATATAACAAAGGAGCCGAGGTGAAATATGGTAAGGGGATTATATACAGCATATACAGGTATGTCTAATGAGCAAAAAAGACTTGATATTATAGCTAATAATTTGGCCAATGCTGCAACTACAGGATACAAAAAGGAAAGTGTTACAAACCAGTCCTTTGATAATGTATTAGCAATTAAAATAAGAGATGAATCTGAAGCTTATAATGATAGACCCATAGGGCAAATGACCTTAGGTGTTAAATTAGGAGAAGCTTATACCAATTATGGACAAGGTTCTCTTAGACAAACAAATAACACCTATGATTTAGCTATAGAGGGTAAAGGTTTCTTTAACATACAATACACAGATAGAGCTGGGAATACCAGTATAAGATATACAAGAGATGGTTCATTTACTATGACCAATGATGGGTATATTGTTGATAAAGAAGGGAACCATCTTATGGGAGAAGCTGGAGAGATTATGATACCTTCAGATTCAATGGATGTAACGATTGATTCTACCGGTAATATCTTTGCAGATGGAATCTATATAGATAGATTATTGATATCAGATTTTGATAATTATGATTATCTATCTAAAACAGGGGATACAATGTATGAATTATTGGATGGGGCTGTAGAAGTACCCAGTGATGGGATAATAAGACAGGGCTTTATAGAGCAGTCCAATGTTAATGTTGTATCAGAGATGATAGAAATGATAACAATCACCAGAGCTTATGAAGCCAATCAAAAAGTACTTCAATCAATGGACAGTACTCTAGATCTGGCAGCAAACTCAGTGGGTAAGGTGTAATGGGATACCATATCAGTAATCAGGAGGAGTAACTTATGATGAGATCGTTATGGACTGCAGCATCAGGTATGACAACACAACAAACTAATGTGGATACCATATCAAATAATTTGGCCAATATTAATACGGTTGGATATAAAAAGGAAACTGCAGAATTTAAAACATTATTATATCAAACTATTCAAGAGCAATCCTATGATAATAATGGGGATATTAAACCTTCAGGGATACAGGTTGGATTAGGAGTAAGAAATTCAGCTATCACTTCCCATTATACCCAAGGTAATTTGCTCTCTACTGGCAATGATTATGATTTTGCAATAGAAGGCAAAGGATTCTTTATGGTGGAGTTACCTGATGGTAATATAGGCTATACAAGGAATGGTTCATTCCAGCTAAGTAATGGGATTAATGGATTAACTATATCAACTTCTGATGGATATCCTTTATTGGATACCTCAGGTTCTCCAATTGTAATAGAGGATTATTATGATGCATCTAGTATAACTATTGATGAGCGGGGAAATCTATGGCATCCCGATGAAACAGGGGCTTCAGTACCTATTGGTATACAGATAGGAATAGCCCAATTTAATAATCCCAGTGGATTAATAAAGACATCTAATAGCATTTTGTTAGAAAGTGAAGCCTCAGGAATGGCAAGGCTAGAATCAGAAGATTTCACCTTACAGCAAAGCACTATTAGACAGGGGCATTTAGAGGGCTCCAATGTACAGGCAGTAGAAGAAATGGTTAATCTAATAGTTGCACAGAGAGGCTACGAGATGAACTCTAAGATAATTACTGCTAGTGATGAGATGCTTCAACAGGCCAATAATCTTAGAAGATAAGGCTGATGAAAGGAAGATTTTATGAATACTTTACTAGGAATTAGTTCCCCATACTCTACATCAGCGGATATAGTTAGTAAATCAGTAAAAGCTGAAGATTTAAAGCACAAGCTTGAGAATAGCGAAGCTACAGATACAGAACTGATGGAGGCCTGTAAAAGCTTTGAGGCCTATATGATAGAGCAGGTTATGAAGCATATGCAAAAAACAATTCCTAATAATGGAGAAAAGAATATCTATTTAAATTATTTTGGTGATATGCTTAATAACGAATATGCCAATGCCGCTACAGAGAAACAAGAACTTGGTATAGCACAGATGCTATACGATGCAATGAAGCGAAATTCATAATCCATGTAAGATTTATAAAAAGCAGATTAATTATGGGACAAAGAAAGAGTAATTTCTAATGTCCCTAATCTGCTATATATTTAAGAAGTGTCATTTTAGGCTAGGATTCAAGGTTAATTACCAGAGAATTTCTTTCCTAGAATGACTTTTTTATTTACAGATATATTTTTCGTGGTATCATAACATTAGATAGTATTTAAATATATTACAACAGCATAGATAATATCAGTATAGATAAGATTAATATAGATAAAATTAATACAGTTTAATCAATATAGATTAAATTAATGAAGATAATTAATATAGTTTGTCTTTATAGAGAGCACTAAGATATAAAGGAGGTGCATAAGTGGCAGAAGTACTGGATGGATATGTGGAACACATAGTATATAGAAATGAAGATAACGGATATACTGTATTGAATTTGCAGACCAGTAATTTTGAAACCACCTGTGTAGGTTATTTTAACTTTATTAGTGAAGGGGAATTTATTCATGCAACTGGTGATTTTATAGAGCATCCGGTTTATGGGGAACAGTTTTTAGTTGAAAGCTATCAGCTTAAGGAGCCTGAGGATATTTATGCTATTGAACGATATTTAGCTTCTGGTGCCATCAAAGGTGTAGGCCCTGCTCTTGCCAAAAGAATTGTAAAAAAATTCAAAGAAGATACATTCAGAATTATAGAGGAAGAGCCGGAACGTCTGGCAGAAGTAAAAGGTATAAGTGAGAGGATAGCCAGAGATATCAGTGTCCAATTTGATGAAAAAAAAGATATGCGAAATGCTATGATATTTCTGCAGCAATATAATATAACAGGAAATTTAGCTGTAAAAATTTACAATGAATATGGGCCTAAAATGTATGAAATTATTAAAGAGAACCCTTATCGCTTAGCTGAGGACATATCGGGAGTTGGTTTTAAAACCGCAGATCAGATAGCAAAAAGCGTTGGTTTAGGCAGCGATTCAGAATATCGTACCAAGGCAGGCATCTTATATGCTCTGCTTCAGGCAAGTAATGATGGACATGTCTTTCTACCAGAGCAAGAATTGATTATAAGAACAAAAGAACTATTACAAACAGATGAAGATAATATAGCTAGACAAATTACAGCCCTATCCATAGAGAAGAAAATAATAATAAAGGATAAGGATAATGAGAGAAGGATATACTCATCAGTATTTTATTATATGGAACTGAATACAGCCCGTATGCTCAATGATTTAAATATTAGGTATGATTATAGCAATGATTTTGTCCGCAGACGGTTAGTTAAGATTGAGGAGCAATTTCAGATAGAACTGGGTGAGATGCAAAAGATTGCTGTTGAGGCTGCCGCTGGCAATGGACTTTTGATATTGACAGGAGGACCAGGTACTGGTAAGACAACAACAATTAATGCTATAATTAAATTTTTTGAAGAAGAAGGCATGGATATACTTCTGGCAGCACCTACCGGTAGAGCAGCAAAGAGGATGAGTGAGACCACTGGATATGAAGCAAAAACAATTCACAGATTATTAGAATTGGCTAAACTATCTGAGGGAGAAGATAGTCGCTTTACCTTTGAGAAAAATGAAAATAATCCTTTAGAAGCGGATGTTGTTATTATAGATGAGATGTCTATGGTTGATATCAGTCTTATGCATGCATTGTTAAAGGCTATTACAGTTGGAACAAAACTAATACTGGTGGGCGATGTAAATCAGTTACCTAGTGTGGGGCCGGGAAATGTATTGAAGGATATGATAGAATCCAGTTGCTTTCCTGTAGTTAAACTAAGCAAGATTTTTAGGCAAGCAGCAGGAAGTGACATTATAATCAATGCCCATAAAATTAATGCTGGCCAGCAGATTTCACTAGATAATAAGAGTAAAGACTTTTTCTTTTTGAAAAGGATGGACAGTAATGTTATTGCGGCTGTAATGATTAATCTTATAAAGAATAAATTACCAGGCTATGTAAAGGCATCTCCCTATGAGATACAGGTCCTTACCCCTATGAGAAAAGGAGAATTAGGGGTTGAAAGACTTAACCAAATACTGCAGCAGGCTTTAAATCCTCCAGCAGCAGATAAAAAGGAAAAAGAGTATAATCATACGATTTTTCGTGAGGGGGATAAGGTGATGCAGATTAAGAATAATTATCAACTGGCCTGGGAGATAAAAAGTGAGCATGGAATAACAACTCAAACTGGTACTGGAGTATTCAATGGAGACGCGGGTAAGATAAAAGAAATTAATACATTTTCAGAACGGATAACAGTAGAGTTCGATGACCTTAGGAATGTAGAATATGGTTTTAGTCAATTGGATGAATTGGAGCTGGCCTATGCAATTACCATCCATAAATCCCAGGGTAGCGAATATCCAGCAGTTATATTGCCTATTCTAGATGGACCAAGGCTATTATTTAACCGCAATTTATTGTATACGGCAGTAACTAGGGCCAAAAGATGTGTAATGATTGTGGGTAATAATGATACCATACAATTTATGGTAGATAATAAAAGTGAACAAAACCGATATTCTGGGTTGAAAGAATGCATTTTAGAACTTAGTTAAAAATAATAGTGCATTTTAGATATATCTAGGTTATAATAAGTAAAAAAAGTAAATTAACGTATATATAAAAGGGAAGAGGAGGAAATAGTATGGCAGCAACAACTTTAGTGATTATGGCCGCTGGTATGGGCAGTAGATTTGGTGGCATTAAACAGTTAGAACCAGTAGGACCTAGCGGGGAGATAATCATGGATTATTCTATTTACGATGCCGTTAATGCTGGTTTTAATAAGGTTGTATTTATTACAAGAAGAGATTTGGAAAAGGATTTTAAAAATATAATTGGTAATCGTATCGAGAAACATGTTAAAGTTGAATATGTATTTCAGGAGTTAGATGCACTTCCTGAGGGCTTTAAAAAGCCAGAGGGTAGAACAAAACCTTGGGGGACTGGTCAAGCTGTTCTATGTTGTAAGGATGTAGTAAGAGAGCCCTTTGCAGTCATTAATGCCGATGATTATTATGGAAAAGAAGCATTCATAAAAATCTATCAATTTCTCAACGATAATTCTAAGAAAGATAGTCAATATTGTATGGCAGGATTTATCTTAGGCAATACCCTTAGTGATAATGGAACTGTTACCAGAGGTATATGCAAAGTGGAAGATGGGATTTTAAGAGAAATAGTTGAAACCACAGGAATTAAAATGGATATCGATACGGCAGTGGCAAAGGATGATAGGGGTAATGATATTACATTAGATCCAGCCAGTGTTGTATCTATGAATATGTGGGGATTTAAACCTAGCTTATTCGAAGAATTAGAAGTAGGCTTTAATGACTTTCTTTCTAATATTGGTGAAGAGGAGCTTAAGAAGGAGTATTTATTGCCAGAGGTAGTTGGCAATATGATAGCTAATAACCGAGCAGAAGTTACTGTACTTAGCACATCAGATCGCTGGTTTGGGGTTACCTATAAAGAGGATAAACCGGTTGTAGTTGAATCCTTTAGGAATTTAGTTGACCAAGGAGAATACCCGGTTAAATTATTTAGCTAATAATAGGAGTTGGTTTTGCTACAAAAAATTATTGATATTATTTATCCAGCCAGGTGTCCAATCTGTGAAGAAATTATTATACCAAAGGATATTAGAGTATGTAGTTCATGCAAAAGTAAACTTTCATACGTAGAGGAACCTCGATGTATGAAATGTTCAAAGCCTATTGAACATGAAGATAAGGAATACTGTATTGATTGTGAACGTAAAAAGTACTCTTATGAGAGAGGGTTTTCCATATGGGTATATGACGACTTAATGAAAAAATCTATTGCAGCATTCAAGTATAACAATAAGAAAGAATATGCTGGTTTTTACATAGATGAAATGCTCCGTTTATATGGTGATGCTATTACTAAGCTTAAGCCGGATGCTATAGTTCCGGTACCTATACATAGAAGTAAATATTTTAGCAGAGGATACAATCAGGCAGAGATATTGGCCCGTGGCATAGGTAAAGCTCTGAATGTACCAGTTATAGCAAATCTTTTAATTAGAAAGAAAAGAACTGAGCCCCAGAAGAAATTAGATAATAGGCAGCGGCTGGCTAATTTACAGAAGGCTATTATATATAATTATAAAGCAGTAAAAAACAATAAAACTATTAATAGTATTTTGTTAGTAGACGATATATATACTACAGGCAGTACTATTGCCGTATGTAGTAATGTACTGATAGCCAATGGAGTACAGAAGGTATACTTTATAACTTTATGCATAGGTAAAGGTTTTTAGGAGGTCGAAAAATGGAAATTCGGAACTGTAGAACCTGTGGAAGAATATATAATTATTTGTCTGGACCAAACTTATGTCCATCCTGTACTAATGATTTGGAAAAAAAGTTTGATGAGGTAAAAGAATATGTATATGATAATCCAGGGGTAGGTATCCAAGAGGTATCTGAAAAGATGGATGTATCAGTATCACAGATAAAGCAATGGATTAGGGAAGAGAGATTGGCATTTACAGAAGATTCTTTAGCTGGTTTAGAATGCGAAAGATGCGGTAAATTAATAAAAACTGGGCGTTTCTGTAAGTTTTGTAAAGATGACTTAACAAAGCAGTTAGGAAGCATTTATAAGAAACCAGAACAGCCTGTGGATAAGAGTAAGGACCATAAGGATAATGCCAAGATGCGTTTTCTTAATCAATAATTAAAAGTATAAAAATAATATATAAGAGCTGTTATGTATGTAATATTTATTTTGCATACATAGCAGCCTTATATATTATTAAAAGGTTTATTTCTATGGTCTTATTTATTAAATTAGCATACTATACCTAGAATTACAATTATTGCTAATTGGTGTTCTTGTTGCTTTTGATGCCATCATCGGTAATGATTATGTCTCCTGCCTTATAGAGTCTTCCAATAGCTCTTTTAAAAGCGTTTTTACTAATATTAAACTTGCTCTTTATACTCTCTGGGTCTGATTTGTCATGGTAGGGTAAAAACCCCCCAGCTTCAGTCAGCTTAGACATAATCATAAGGGCGTCAGCATCCAATTGTATATAGGATTTCTCTCGTAGGCTCAAGGTGAGCTTACCGTCTTCTCTTACCTCTGTGATCCGTGCATTGATTTTATCACCAATCTTTATGGGTTGAAAAATTTGATTTTTTGGAATAAGGGCAGAATATTTGCCGTCAACAGCTATAAAAAATCCGAAACTATCAATATAGTCATAAACTATACCCTCCACCATATCATCCTTTTTGTAAGGGGGATTGGTTGATAATAAGTTATAAACCTTCATGGTGGCACAAAGTCTCTTGCTTTTGTCAATGTATAAGGACACCAGTACATAGTCACCTTCTTTAACCTTTGTTGTCTGTTCCTTAAATGGAAGAAGTAAATCTTTGGCTAAACCCCAATCGAGAAAGGCACCGATTTGATTTACTTCCTTAACCTTAAGGATAGCCAGCTCTCCTACTGTTAAGGGAACCTTGGATGTAGTAGCTATATCCCGGTCTTCAGAATCCTTATAGACAAAAACTTCAAGTTTATCTCCAATATTAATACCTTCTGGTACCTCTTTTTGAGGAAGTAATATACGGGTATTCCCATCAGTATTAGCTTCGCCTAAATAAAGACCAAAATCCGTTTTTTTAATAGCTTCCAGTGTGTTGTATTTTCCTAATTCTATCATATGGATATCCTCTTTCTAAATTTAGTTAAATAAATTCTACAATTGCATAGGGTTTGTCTTTGGTATCTGCTAGAACCACTGTTATTTTATCCTTGCTTTGGAATACCATAGGCTTGATAATATCGCCTAGAAGTGCAGAGGTTCTATATTCTACGCGCATTTGAGATACATAAAAGTCTTCTGGCAAAAACTCTTCAGCCATTTTTATGTATTGCCCATTATTCACATGGTTATACGAATCGATATTAGATCTTAACACAGGAAAAGATGGGTAAGATATTAAGTGATCGGGTATAGGGACTTTTCTATCAGCGTAATCCATAGGATAAGGAGGCTCCAGTTGGTAGCCCAAGTTATCTGCTGGGATTCTGGTAGGATACATGCTTTCGGTATTCATAAATACCCATATAGAATTAGCCACAGCCAATATCTCGGATTTATCAGTTTGTATAATAAAGTTTCTATAACCATAGATTCCCTTAAACCCATAAGGCCATGTTCCGATTTCCAATTTTTCACCTAGGGAAGGTAGACGTTTTATAAGAACTTGCCATCCATTTAATATCCAAGCCCTATTCATTTCATTCAGATAGGATAGGCCTATATTAAGGTCTTCTGATTGAAAGGTGCTACAATCCTGAAAATAATCTATCAGTGAGGATAAGGTTAATATCCCTCTTTTATCGACTTCGCTATATCTCACTCTGCTTTGAAAAGAATACATTAAATCAAACCTTTCTGTCTTATTAAAAGCTTAGTTAATTGATAAGACTTGCCTTTACATGATATTATATCATTAAAAAATAATTTTAAATAGTATTATTTCCCATAGAGTTTAAATTATTATCAATACTGGAAGGAAAGTGGATTATCTGATATAATAACTGCAAATATAAGATAAATAAAGATAATCCTGAATTATTCATGATAAATCATTAATCGGTGCCTAGCAC
>JAAYPX010000189.1 GCA_012519565.1 Clostridiales bacterium
CAAAAACACAGGCCATTTTGGACTTTCGGCTAAATACTATTGCCATTTTACTTCACCGATTCGTCGCTATCCTGATCTTCAGATTCACAGAATCATTAAGGAGAACCTTAACGGTAGATTGGGAGAAAGAAGAATTTATCATTATGATAAAATCCTTAATGAGGTAGCTAATCACTCAAGTAAGACAGAAAGAAGAGCAGATGAAGCTGAGAGGGAAGTGGAGAAACTAAAGAAAGTAGAGTATATGAGTGAATTTATTGGAGATGTATTCGAAGGTGTTATCTCAGGAATTACATCCTGGGGAATGTATGTTGAACTACCTAATACTGTGGAAGGTATGATACGGGTCAGTGATATGGAGGATGACTATTATTTCTATGATGAAGAGCATTACGAGATGATTGGTGAGCATACTAAAAAAACTTATAAACTAGGTCAAAAGGTTAAGATAGTAGTTAAAGATGTAGATAAATTTATGCGGACCATAGATTTTACATTATATGAGGAGGAAGAATAGGTGGGGGAATATTTCAAATTAATCGCCAATAATAAAAAGGCGTATTATGATTACTTTATTGAGGATAAGTATGAAGCAGGTATTGTCTTACACGGTACAGAAGTAAAATCCCTTAGATTGGGAAAATGCAGTATTAAAGAATCCTTTATTCGTATTGAGAATAGCGAAGTATTTATCTATAATATGCATATAAGCCCTTATGAAAAAGGAAATATATTTAATAGGGATCCCCTGAGAGTAAGAAAGCTCTTACTACACAAAAGCCAGATCAATAAAATAGCAGGCCAGTTGGTTCAGAAAGGTTATACCTTAGTGCCGCTACAGGTTTATATTAAAGAAAATTTAGTTAAGCTTGAAATTGGTCTGGCAAGGGGTAAGAAGCTCTACGATAAACGTCAAGAGATTGCAAAGAAGGATCAGAGAAGAGAAGCCGAGAAAGAATTTAAAGTGAAGAATTTATATTAAAAAGTCTAGTAAAATCTTCTCTGAATTGTAATTATAAGGGACTAATGGTATAAAAAAAAATTTGAATTCATTTCCCTTGACAGTTTACAATATTTATATTAATATAATAAGCACGTTAGCCAGATATTTTATATAAAATAAGGGGCTAGTATTTAGGTTCGACGGGCCGGCTGAAGTTGGAGAAGCTATCCGTAGGTGAGCACGTTACATCACAAATTAAATATAAACGCAGACGATAATTTAGCGTACGCTGCCTAATAATGGCAGCTGTCTGACTTAAAGCACCTACACTTTAAGATCCAGGCATCGAATATGTAGGAAACGACATATGCAAAGCTTTGAGCATATGGGCGTAATATGAAGCTACTAAAATCAGAAGGGTGTTAGTTCTCGTCTGATGGAGGGAATGTCAAACAACTAACTATGATAGTAGAAGTACAATGGATCCCGGTTCGGACGCGGGGGCAGGACCCGCCTAGTCCATTAGAAATAAGCATCTTATCAGAAATGATAAGATGCTTATTTATTGTATAGGAAATCCAGACGAATTTCCCATACAATAAATAAGCCCTCCAGACCTGTGTCCTCCAGGCATGGGAAGCTAGTTCACATTGGACACATTGGCTTTATCAAAGCTTACTATGCAAACTCTTTATTAATTATATAGAAAATACCTCCCAATTTCCTATATAATTAAAAGTACTAATAAGAAATTATTGAAAAGTATGGATTCTTTAATTAGTTACCATATAATATTGTTTGAGCTATACCTATAAAATACTGAGATTCTCTTATAATATGGTTAATAACTACTTGACCAACCAAATCATTTTCTATTTGGGATAGCAGATCATTTAAGAATAATATAAATTGCTCACTTTCTTGAATTGCATAGATTATAAAATCCATAATATGATTGGTGAATACCTGGGTTAATTGTCCCTTAGATCTTATAACAGTCTCAATCAATTGAACAAATTTCTGCTGAGTTTGCCTAAACTCCATTGCAAAAGATTGTAACTGATTTATACTGGCTTCATCAAGATTAGAAATAACTTCTTGTATAACGGTAGTATGCTCTGCTTCTTGCTGCTTCCAAAACTCAACTTCATCTAAAACTCGTAGAATATTTCGATCCCCATAATATAATTGCACAACATATCCTCCTAATAATATTAGATTTATAATGTATATTATGAGAACATCTAAAAAAATATCTTTGATTATAGCTATTAAAAAGTATATTTAATATAAATAATACAAATATAATATTAAAATGAAATCTTTATGGTATAATG
>JAAYPX010000190.1 GCA_012519565.1 Clostridiales bacterium
AATAAATGGTGTATGATGTAAATAATAATTCTAAATCAGATCATACAGGTGAACTCTCACCATTCGTTTCCGAAAGTAAATTGACGCTATCAGTATTTTGTCTTATTATGGTATAATTAAAGAAATTCAACTATAATAATATAATTAACTTTTATTTACAGGCAAGATGCTTAATGTTAGATTTTTTATGGTCAATTGCATATTGTGCGAATCATGGGGGTGATTCTAATTTAGTATGTTTACTATTTTTATATTAGGGCAATGAATGATTACTATAATATACCAATAAGTATGTATAGTAGGATTCATTGCTTTTGTATAAACCGAATTACTATATTAATTTACCCAAGGAGAAGACAGTATGAACAAAAAGAACTTAAGACAATTTTTAAGATTAAGAGGTATTAGAAGTAGGTTATTGTTTACCTCTACAGGTATAGTTTCTATTGCATTAATAACCCTGTGCCTGGTATCTGTTCTTAATTCAGCCAAAGCACTAAGAACAGAAGCAGAAAAATCTCTAACAGAGATAGCTAATGTTTCAGCAGATTTAGCTCAAAGAGATATGGAATTGCAAAAAAGCACATTAGATGTAATTGTTCAACATGAAGATATTAAGAGTATGAGATGGTTTAGGCAGTTGCCTATTATTGATAGGTATACTAGAACTACTGATTATACAGCCATAGGAATTATGACACCTGAAGGAGAGGTACAATATACTGATGGTAGAAGTGTTACCTTGGCTGATAACGATCCAGCAAGAAAGGCACTGGAAGGTGTTCATGCGGTAAATCTAGGCGTTAGCCCAGCCACTGGTGAAGTGGTATTAATGTATTCTGTACCTATATTAGTAGGTCGAGATATAGTAGGGGCTGTCATAGGTCGTTTGGATGGTATTAGGTTAAGTGAAATTACTGATCAAATTGGCTATGGTGAAAGAGGTTACAGTTATATCATAAATGCAGAAGGTAATATAATTGCCCATGAGAATCGTGAATGGATTTCAAGTCAATTTAATCCTATAGAGATGGCCAAAGAGGATTCAAGCTATCAAGGCATGGCTACTTTAGTTAATATGATGCTAGAGGAGAAAAGTGGTATAGGAGAATTTGAGTATGATGGTGATAAATTATACGTAGGATTTTCTCCTATAGATGGAACAGATTGGACCTTAGTTATCTGCGCATATCAGGATGAAGTATTCGAATCAGTTGCACCACTACGTAATACCCTGATTATTGTTGGAGTAGTAACCTTATTAGTTGCTCTGGTAATAATATTTATCGTAGGTACTTTATTTACAGCACCTATTGTTAAATCAATCCAATATGCCAAGAAGATTAGCACTTTAGATCTGAGAGAAACTATTTCAGGAAAAATCTTAAATAGAAAAGATGAAATTAAAGATTTATGTGTAGCTCTTAATGAAATTACCTTAGGTATGAGAGACATTATTGATAATATTCACAACTCAGCAGAACAGGTGTCGGCTTCATCAGAAGAATTAACAGCTACATCTGATCAAGTATCCATTGGTATTGATGAGGTTTCAAGGGCTATTAATGAGATTGCAGAGGGAGCGTCAGAGCAGGCTAAGAATACTGAGGAAGGTTCCGATAGGGCGAATAAGCTAGGAGAGGCCATTGTTGAAAATTCAGAATGTCTAAATGAACTTATCCAAGCAGTTACGAAAGCAGATAGCGCTGTTAAAGATGGTCTTAAAAATGTTGAGGTATTATATCAAGATAACGAGATATCTAATTCTGCCCATAACGAGATTAAAGAAGTTATTCTTAAAACCAATGACAGTGCCCATAAGATTAATGAAGTAAGTAGTGTTATCAAATCAATTGCTGAACAGACTAACCTGTTATCCCTTAATGCATCTATAGAAGCTGCCAGAGCAGGGGAAACAGGTAAGGGGTTTGCTGTTGTTGCTGCTGAGATTAAGAAGTTGGCAGAACAGTCAGCTGATTCTATAGATGAGATAGAAGCCATACTAGAAGAACTTCAAAGTAATTCAGATAATGCTGTTTTAACTATTGATAAATTGGATGAAGTTGCTCAGGAGCAAACCAATAGTATAGAAAGTAGTAAGAGCCAGTATTTAGATATTGAGAGAGCTATGATAGAGACAACAGAAGTGGTTAATCGCTTGTACGATACCAGTATGAGGATGGAACAGATGAAAAATGATATTATGTCCACCTTAGAAAGTCTCACAGCCATTGCCCAGGAAAATTCCGCATCTACAGAAGAGACATCTGCGGCCATGGAAGAGCAGAATGCATCCATGCATGAAATCGCCCGGGCCAGCGAAGAATTGTCTAAATTGGCACAGGATTTACAGATAATCATACAAAGATTCAAATTATAATAGATAGTCTATTAGGAGTAGCTTATTATCTACCAGTCTGGTATTAATAAAGGCTACTCCTTTTTTCTTAATCTATTGAGATAGGTAAAACTTAAATTCCAAAAATAAATTCTAAACATAAAAATTCTAAACATAAAAACTCTAAACATAAAAATTCTAAACATAAAAATCCTAAACTTAAAATCCTAAACAAAAATTTAAACATAATAAACTTAAACATTAAAATCTTATTTATTAAAATTTACTTTAGAAGTATGTATCAGTAAATTTAATCCCCTCTCTGAGCTGAGAGTAATAGCACCATATTGGCAAATGGGTAATTTGTCATTATCCTTATATCGTTTATCTGGTGTACCATCTTGATTGACATATCGAAAAGTATATTCTAACACATTGGCATCCTCTGGCAGTGTATCCTTTTCTGGATATTGGACAGTATCTGTAGTTATCTTTACATCAGAGGATTTTATGATCCCTAACTTGCGTTTACTAATAATTAGATATAGGTCTGGAAGAATGATAATTTTCTCCTTCTCTAGGGGGATTTGTATAACTAATGCATTGGTGTTTAGGTAAAATGGTTGCTTATATTTAGCAGCTATAGGGATACGGTTGTATTGGACTGGGTAGCCAGCATTGCTTTTCTCATCCTTGACATGGATGATAGAGGTAACCTGCCATAACTGCTTTACCTGACTTAAATTGCTCCATAACTGTAAATGGGTAGCAGTAGCGTTTGTGCTATCATTGTAGTCTAACTTAATTCTGCCTATGCTATGAACATAGATCTTGATAAAGCTTCCCATTATACCCATAATTCCACAGATTATTGTCAGTAGGATAGGAGCTTTATTTGTAAATAAGGAGATGATAGCTATTATTAAGAGCGGTATCAGCCAGTTAGAGATGGTATTAAAAGTAGTTATTCTGCGGATCTTTTTGATCATTGGGTGGTACTCCTTGGGGTAATCAAAAACCATTGGGGTATTATTTATATACTCTACCTGGCCTAAAGGCTTAGTTAGGGATGATGAGGATTTGATTATTTTACTTTTACCCTTAATGGTAAAGCTGATGGTAATCCCAGGTAAGCTTAAAGATATATTGATGCCTGAACTTAGAGGTTTAATCTTAAAGGAAAATTGTTTACTCCGGTTGGTTTTGATACTAAAAGCCATAATGCTATCATACCTTTCCTTAAAAAATATATGTTAATGTTTAACAACTAATGGACATTCTATTACTTAGAATTATAACATATTATTACATAAATTCAAATATATGGGACAAAGTTGTCGAATATGATAAAAAAATACTTTTAAATGCAAGTATATCCTAAATACTTAATAGGAATAATATAATATTAAATAACTGACTTTGTTAATAATTAAACAATCTTTTGACTGTATATTAATAACCAGAGATGTATATTTATTAGCACGGTTTATTTGGCGTTATAATTACATGAAATTACTAAGGAGAAGACATTATGAAGAAGATGGACTTAAGAGCATTTATAATGAACTTAGTAATATGATTAAGATAATCGCAGAGCAAACGAATCTTCTATCCCTTAATGCATCTATCGAAGCAGCTAGGGCAGGGGAAGCGGGCAAAGGTTTTGCAGTAGTAGCTGCAGAGATTAAGAAGTTGGCAGAACAGTCAGCCAGTTCCATAGGTGAGATTGAAGAAATATTAGATGAGCTTAAGAATAATTCAGATGATGCCGTTGCAACCATGGATAGATTATATGAAGTAACAAATGAGCAAACAGATAGTATACGGCTCTTTTTACTGATTTTGGATATGGACTCTTTTCAATAGGATGTCGATTTTTAGAATGTTTATATTTTCTTTAAGATTTTTACGCAAATTTAAATTATCTAAATTATTCACTGTTTCAACTCCTTATCTTGACAAAGCTAATGTCTATAGTGATATAATCATTGTGAGCAAATTAGTAGAGTTTACTATTTTTAGTATCTCATACATATTTTAATATTTTCATATGCTTGACTTAAATACAGTAATTTTATCCTATAGCTCATATTGTTGCTTGGGGTTTTATATTATGATAGAATGATATTTGTGGAATTATTATACTTAGGAGGAAGTTGGTTAATCAATGAAGAAACTTATATTTAATGGAATAAATAAGAAAATTTGCTTTTTAGTATCGATTATTATTATTACCTCAATAGTAGGTATCTCTACCTTAAACTTTTTTATAGCAAAGAATGAACTTGCTAGATCTAATAATATTATTCTCAAAAATGCTATTGAATCTATCATGGTAGAGATAAATCGTAATTATTCTTATACCATAGGAAGTAACCAGTGGATGACTGATGAAGATGCCAAAACCGCATCTTTAGCTGCTATTGGAGATTTGATTACTGGGGATGTAGTTAGCAGTGCAACCACTGTTGAAACAGATACCAATAGCTCTGCTACAGTCAATAGTAAATATGCAATACATAACATTGATTTGGGCAAGTCTGGTTATTTCTTCATTGTAGATTCAAAAGGAAACATAGTTTCCCATCCTTTTTTAAAGGATAATATATATGAACTGCAGTCCAGAGATGGAAGGTATATCGTTCAAGAATTGATTAATCTTGCCAAAGCAGGAGGCGGAACCCTTAACTATACTCTTAGAGAGGGAGTAAGTAGCGTTGATGACAGTAAGACCATATATTCTCAGTACTTCCCCCATTGGGACTGGATAGTCACTGCAGTAATCTATGATACAGAGCTGGCCAGAGGTTCGGATATTATACGACTTTATAATACAATTGGCGTCTTGATTGTCTTAGCTGTTTCTTTATTCCTAACCATATGGATGACAGGGAAGATTACTAAGCCTATTAAGAAAATATCCAATGCCCTTTATGAATTATCTACTGGTGATCTGACTGTTGAGAAAATCCATCTAACAACCAATGATGAAACAAAGCTCTTGGGGGATTCCTTGAATAGATTGATTGATGAATTTAGTGATATAGTAAAGATGCTTATGTCTTCCAGTAATAATCTAAGTACATATACCAATGAAATCAATAAATCATCAGAAGTAGTATCTCAGGCAACCTCCGAGGTGGCTAAGGCCATATCCCAGATGGCTGAGCAATCTGATGAACAGTTTCATGATACTGTTGATGGGGTTAAGATGCTAACCCTACTTGGTGAGAATATTAATGAGACAGCTGAAGCTGGGGCTAAGATAGATACCGTGGTGAAGATAAACCTAGATCTAAAAGAACAAGGACTAGCTTCTGTCTATGAACTAAAGGATGCCACAAAGGAAAATACTGAGAATTCTGCAATTATCGTATCGCTAATTAACAAGATTAATACTTATGCCAATGACATTAGTGATATTAATACAATCATAACCAATGTGGCTAAACAAACCAATATATTAGCTCTTAATGCCAGTATAGAGGCTTCCAGGGCAGGGGAGAGAGGCCAAGGCTTTGCAGTAGTAGCAGAGGAAATTCGCAAGCTGGCCAATTTAACTGCTGAATCAACTGGTAATATTAGAAGTCAGATTGAGCAGATGCAGAGCCAGACTGAAGAAGCGGTGAGTTTTGTAGATAAGATTAATTTAGGGGTAGAGAAAATTAATAAAACCGTTAATATGACAGAGGATATAATAAGCAAAATCTCTCAAGGTTTACAGACTCTAATTGAAGATATTAAGGTTATAATTGATCATAATCAGGTAATCAATTATAAGAAGGATGATATTCTTGAGATTTTGAATCATGTATCTGATGCAGCCAGGGATAATTCAGCTACAATTGAGGAAATATCAGCTACTGCTGATGAACAGTCTATAACAATTGTAAAGATTACTCAAAATATATCTAAGCTTAATGATATGGTTAATGATTTAAATAATTTAGTGAATAAGTTTAAAGTGTAATAGAGGGGTGAAACCCTCTATTTTTTTGTGACTTTGTCTAATATCCCACTTATATATAAGATTTTGTAACTCAATTAATTTAAGAGTTGGTAGATTATGGTTGATTATCCTGTAATACTTGTATATAATCTATATGGAAATATTATACATAATTTAAATTGGTAAGATAAGTAGATAAGGGGCATAACTAAATATTAAAGAATTATAGGACAAGGTGTGAAAAGGATAATATGAAGAAAATATTAATGGTATTTACTTCCTTAATAGCTGTTGTCTTACTACTACTTTTATGTGCATATATGGTAATATACAATTATATAGGTAAAGTGAATATAGTAGCCAAGGATGCACCACCTATTGCTAATTCCCAACCTTCTCAAGAAGCCGAATATGATGATTTTATGGATGTCATAGAGATCATCAGTGATGATTTGGAAGCTGGCCAAAGCCAAGTTATAGAAAATGAAGATAATCAGCTTCCAATTATGGATGATAAGGACGTATTAAATATTCTATTAATCGGTAGTGATACTAGGATAAAGGGACAAGCCGGCCGCTCTGATGCAATTATATTAGTATCTATTAATAAGAAGAAGGAGATTATTACCCTAACTTCTATACTAAGAGATATATATTTAAAGATTCCCGGTAGATCTAAAAATAGGATCAATAGTGCATATGCCTACGGTGGAGCCAATCTTTTGATGGATACGATTGAGCAGAATTTTAATATCAAGGTAGACCGATACGTGTCTGTGGATTTTGAATCCTTTGTTAAAGTTATAGATGGGATTGGCGGCATTGAAGTAGAGGTGACCCAGCAGGAAATTAAAGTCATCAATGAATTTCTGTCTGAAGCAGATCAGCTTACCAATGAGGGTACGCAATTGCTCAATGGTAATCAAACCTTAGCCTTTGCCCGTAATCGGCAGGTAGGTAATTCGGATTTTTCTAGAACTGCTAGGCAGAGAGCAGTGATAGAGAATATCTATAACAAGGTAAAGAAGCAGAATATATTTGAGATAAGTAAACTATTAAATATAATCCTTCCCCAAGTGACAACTAATATGATTAAGAAGGAATTATTTGCCTTGATGTTATCAAGTCCTTCATATGCTAAATACGATATTCAGCAGTGGAGCGTTCCTATGAAGGGCTCCTACTCTAATCTAAGGATTGATGGGATGGCTGTACTGGTTCTGGATTTTGAGAAAAACATTGAGGAACTTCATAGTAGGATCTATGATTAGCTTTATAGGTTAGAACTTGAATAATAGAGGGAATTTCAGAAGAAGATTTATATCAAGATATTATAAGCCTGAGACCATAAACAGATTATTAGTTTGTTTATAGTGTCAGGCATTTTATTAGATTCCGCGACTATTTCTTTTTAGTAATTTACGGTATTCCAAGGGTGACATATTCATATGGGCCTTAAATCTTTTGATAAAAGTTGAAGGGCTTTTATATCCTACTATATTAGATATGTCATTGATATTGTAGCGATCATCATTAAGTAATTGTTGAGCATGCTGGATCCTTTTTATATTTAAGTATTCACTGGGGGTGTAACCTGTGGCCTCTTTGAACTTCCTACATATGTAACTTTTATCTAGATAAAACTGCTTTGATAAATCCTCCAAGTTTTGAATGGTACTGTGGTTGTTCTTAATGTATTCAGCCATCTCCAGCATCTTTTTATCCCTAATTGTCAAGGTGTTTTCTGTATATAGAGGTAAAGCTCGCTGGCTTAGTTTACGGCTAAGAAATATTAAAAACTCCTTAAGATGGATAAGAATCATTAAATCATAACCAATGGACTTGTTGGTAGCTTCACGCAACATATCAAATAATAGATATTCAACTTTCTTTCTTTCATGTTCTTCTAGTCTTAATACTCCATATCGACCTGATAGTGGCAATATATTTTCAAAGCATGTATCTTTAAAAAGAGTATCAACTGCAGTTTTAGTAATTTGCAATAGTATACGCTCGTGCATAGGATTTTCAGCATTCATGGTTTGATGAATCTGATTATAATCTATAATTACCAGATCTCCTGCATGAACATGGTATTTCTTCTCATCTATAAAATAGTAACGTTCCCCCTTAGATAAATAATATATTTCATATAAGTTATGAAAATGCTTTGAAGGCATAATATAATCTGTATTTCTGTAGGCATATTTTAGTACAATCCCATGTTCGCTTTTAAAAAACATTGTATCGTTAATAATATCACCACCTGAAATAGTCAAATATTAATAAATTCTGAGAAGTTTCATATGTTTATATTATATAACATAGCCTATAAATAACAAGTAGACAAAATAACCAAAAGTCAATTTGAGCAAAATGATACAAATAATTGTTCATTCATGGACATAATTGGTAGAATTGTTGATTGATTACATAATATGGTATAAAATATGGGTGAAACGCTCTTGCCTTGGTAAGGATTTGTGGTTTATACCATTGGCAGTGCTGTGACAATTATAATAAGGGAGGTTTATGAATGAAAAAAAGGAGTAAATTACTGTCATTAGTATTAATCATGGTTATTATGTTAACTAGTTTGTATGGCTGCAAAAAAGATGATAATACCAAAGATACTGGTGGAGATACCTCCAGTGAATCAAAAAATACAGAATGGGAATTACTTGAGCCCAGAAACGCAAAGGTTGGTGATCCTGTCACTATGCCAAGGAGCCAATATATTACTTATCCAGTAGATAAAAGTAAGGCAGAAGGTATTACCTTAGAATACTGGATGCCTCTACCCAGTAATGTATCTAAGAATTCAGCTACTGTAAATGAGACAGAATGGGCCAGGTTATGGCAAGAGGCAACAGGTATTAAAGTTAAATTCATCCACCCAACTCAAGGTAGTGAAGATGAAGAGTTCTCTGTTATGATTGCCAGCAATAAGCTACCAGATATAATTGAGTGGGAATGGACTACCAGTTATACAGGCGGTCCTTCAGCTGCAGAGCAGGAAGGTGTACTAATATACCTTGATGATTATATCACATCATCTGGCATGGCTGCGGATTTATGGCAGTTCCTACAAGACAATCCAATTATTGATCGGGAAGTTAAAAATGATGATGGTAATTACTATTGCTTCCCATTTATTCGAGGAAGTAAGTATCTACAATGTACCTCTGGATTATTCTACCGTGCAGATCTGATGAAAGCTGCCGGCTATGATAAATCTCCAGTTACTGTTGCAGACTGGACCGAAGCTATGGAAGCTCTTAAGGCATACGGTGTTGAAGATCCTATGATTTATCAGAATATTGATGCTTTACAAAATGGTACTATGAGTGCTTATGGTATTCGTCCAGGTATGTATATAGATCCAGATTCCGGTAAGGTTAAATATGGTTTCCTAGAAGAAGCTTATAAAGAGTGGATGCTTCAGATGAATGCTTGGGTTAAAGCTGGTTTGCTAGATTCAGATGTTTTGACATCAGATCGAAGCACAGTAGAGTCTAAGCTTTTAACTGGTAAAGCAGCAGCAACCTATGGCCCAGGTGGAGGTATGTTAGGAAGCTTACTTACTACTGCAAAATCCGAACCTGATACCTATGGTAAGGATTTTGACCTTAGGGCTGCAGAATTCTTAAAAATGAATGCAAACGATCCACTTTTATTTGGTGGTGCATCCTATGATTATGCAACTACATCTAAGGCATCTGCTGTAGTTACAGCAGATTGTAAGTATCCTGACCTTGCTGTTGCATTCTTAAACTACAGCTACACTAAGAGTGGCCATAACACAATCAACTTTGGTGAGGAAGGCGTATCCTATACCTTAGTTGATAATGTACCTACTTATACTGATGAAGTTATGAAAAATCCCAATGGTTTGACCGTTGCAGTTGCTATGGCACACTGGGGACGCGGTAATATGTCAGGTGCATTTGTTCAAGATCCTAACTATATTCTTCAGTATTATGAAAGCCAGCAGCAGAAGGAAGCATTAAGCATCTGGAATGATACCAATGAGAGCCAGAAGACTTTAATACCTCCAATAACCTTAACAGAGGAAGAAAGTAATCGCTATGCTATTCTTAATGCTCAAGTGGACACTTATGTAAAAGAGAAGAGAGCTAGTTTCTTTACAGGGGAATCCAATATATCTACCGAGTGGGACGATTATGTTAAGAATCTAAAAGCAATAGGTATTGAAGAGATGATTAGTATCTATCAAGCAGCTTTAGATAGATATAATGCAAGATAATTGACACTTTATGGGGTATGGGTAAGCCTGTTTTGCTAATAGGCTTATCCATACCTAAGTTTGGCTAAGGCAGAGAACAAGGGGGTAGCAAGAATGGATGCAGCTAGCAAAGTTAAGACATCTGTTAACCGTAAAGAAGCAAGAAGTAAATTATGGAGAAAAATAAAAAGACATAAAGAGTTATATCTGTTAATCTTACCAGTTATTGTTTATTACATATTATTTCATTATAAACCAATGTACGGGGTAACTATATCATTTATGAATTATAGCCCTAGGCGAGGAATTGCCAATAGTGAGTGGGTAGGCCTACAGCATTTTAAGACATTTTTTGATAGTATATATTTTACCCGTATTCTTGGTAATACATTGAAAATAAGCTTAACATCCATATTTTGGGGTTTCCCTGCACCAATTATTCTTGCACTTTTGATCAATGAATTAAGGAGCAAGAAGTTTTCCCGTGTGGTACAAACTGTTACATCACTACCGCATTTTATCTCACTGGTAGTAATCTGTAGTATGATTCGGGAATTTGTTAAATCAGATGGTATTATTACAGAATTGTTGATGGCATTGGGGTATACAGGTGGAGATTTACTAAGTAAATCAGAATTGTTTGTTCCCATTTATGTAATATCGGATATTTGGCAAGATGTGGGCTGGGGATCAATAATATATTTAGCCGCAATAACTGGTATTCATCAAGAACTTTACGAAGCTGCTCGGGTAGATGGAGCAGGTCGCTTTAGGCAGGTTCTCAATATTACCTTACCGGGAATAGCACCTACTATTATTATTCTCTTCATTATGCGAATGGGTAGGGTAATGAATGTTGGGTATGAGAAGATAATTCTTTTATATAACGAAGGAATATATTCTACATCAGATGTTATTTCTACTTATGTCTATCGTATGGGTTTGGTCAATCGCCAGTATTCATTTTCAGCGGCGGTAGGCCTATTTAATTCACTTGTTAATTTTTCCTTAGTAGTTCTTACTAATTGGATGAGTAGAAAGGTCAGTGAGACTAGTCTATGGTAGAGGAGGAAAACCGGATGGCTATAGTAAAAGCTAATAATAACAAAATCAAACGTAGTAGGGGAGAAAAGATATTTGATTGTTTTAATATTATTTTTATGTTATTCATGATGGCCATATGTCTTTATCCTTTTTGGTATGTTATATGTGCATCCATAAGTAAGTCTACCTTATTTATGTCCCATACTGGTTTTTTGCTAAAACCTTTGGGATATTCCATTGCTTCTTATAAAAATGTCTTTCAAAATCAGAGAATATGGATTGGGTATGCTAATACAATATTCTACGTGGTAGTTGGAACAGCCATGAATATATTTATGACTATACTAGGAGCATATTTTATGTCCCGTAGAGATGTACCTGGAAAGAAGTTCATCATAATGTTAGTAGTATTTACAATGTATTTTTCTGGTGGAATGATACCTGCTTTCCTTAATATTCAGTCCCTAGGACTATTTGATACCCGTTGGGCAATTTTACTGCCTGGACTGATCAATACATCAAATCTAATTATAATGAGAACCGCCATGCAGGCCATTGATGTTAGTATGGAAGAGGCAGCAATGATAGACGGTGCTACCCATATTGATATATTATTTAGGGTAATGATACCACTGGTTAAACCTACCTTGGCAGTTTTGGTATTATACTATGGAGTATCCCACTGGAATTCATGGTTTAGTGCCATGATATATCTGGATAATCCTAATAAAGAACCATTACAGCTAGTCCTTCGGCAAATCCTAATAATTAATGATATGACGGATATGTCAGTTGGAGAAGATGTGGAATTGATATCGGAGACTATCAAATATGCGACTATCGTTGTCTCAACCCTACCAATACTGGCCTTATATCCCTTTTTGCAGAAATATTTTAATAAGGGAATAATGATCGGAGCCTTAAAGGGATAAGGGCAATTTAGTTTTTCAAAGGGGAAAATAAATAAGATATTTTTGTGTTTAGGGGAGGAAGGTTATATATAGATTATAATGGTGCCTGATTACATAGCAGTTATCTATGTGGTCTGGCACTATTTGCTTGTATATGGTAAAAGTATATAATAAATTTCAAAAAAATAGTGATTATGCAGGCGTTAAAATGTTGGACTGGCAGTTTTTTATATGTTAATATATGATTAATTAAAACATAGGACTAAAATCATTTTAACATTATGGCCTTTTACATAAACAGTGAGATAGAGGAGGTGGGCATATGAGGACTGATGAAAAACTGGATTTATTGCTGCTAAATATGCAAGGACTTACTAGTAATATGCAAGGGGTAAAGACCGAAATTCAAGAAATGAAGACCGACATAAATATTCTCAAGACTGATATGCAAGTTGTAAAGTCTGATATACAAGGAATGAAGTCAGATATAAATAACCTCAAGACTGATATGCAGGTTGTAAAGTCAGAGATGCAAGAAATGAAGACCGACATAAATAGCCTCAAGACTGATATGCAGG
>JAAYPX010000020.1 GCA_012519565.1 Clostridiales bacterium
ATAAACAGGGATTTTATGCTCTTTTTTAAGTAAGATTATAATGATTAATCCACAAAAATGAACTGTTTGCAACAATATGGTGAGTAAACCTTTAGTTTTATATCACCGTGAATAATTCAGGTTTATAATTAATTAAATAAAAAAGTGTTAGATGTGAAATCATATAGTAAAGCCATGTAATTCATGGTATACTATAGATAGATTTTATAAAAATCAAAAGAAAGGAAGTGTTAACATGGGGAACAAGTTAGATAATATGTTAAACGCCATGAAACTAGGAGATTTAATTCATCGTAGGAAAGCGGCAGATCAAAAAAAGAACACTATGATTTGTATATTAGCAATTATAGGCATTATCTCTTTAATCGCATCTATTGCATATGCAGTCTATAGATATATGGGCCGCGATTATCTAGAAGATTTTGATGATGATTTCGATGATTATGAAGACGATTATTTTGATGATGACGTAGATATGGCAGAGGACATAGAGGATACACCTGCTGATCCTACAACCAGCGCAGAATTATAATCAAATAATATTCACATAGTAGTATCTTTAGTATGGCGGAAGAACACCTTATTCTTATCTCTTTTCAAGGAGTAATTATAGGTATTCTTCCCCTTTTTCTGATTATCTATCTAATCTTTATCTAGTAATCTATATCTAGTTTTAGCCTCTTTTGGCAGCTTTTAGCTTATAGTCTAGCCACTACAATTTGATTCAATTATTTATTTAGGGCCTTCTCAGCAAATTCTCTAATAATTATATCTTCATAAGGAACACGGGCAGTCAGCTCCCCAGCCTCTGCCAGAATATCCTGTAGTAGATTAAGACTTTCCTCTTCAAAAATCAAATTATCCTTCCAGGTATCCTGTTCATAATATCTAGTTACTATCTTAATTAAGGTATCTTTCTTGGTTTCTGCAAATTGTGGTGCTATGACATCAGCTATTTCTTCAGGACTATGGGTATTGACAAACTCCATCCCCCTTTGAATAGCATTGGTAAAACCTTGAATTACTTCAGGATTTTGCTCAATATAACTCTTCTTTGCACAGAAGGCAGTATAGGGAACCTTACCACTATCTATCCCAAGGGAGGCTACAACTTTACCCTTACCCTCCAGCTCCAATCCTGTAGCCTGGGGTTCAAACTCTATGGTGCAGTCACCTTGACCTGATGCAAATGCCTGGGATGTTAAACCAAAATCAATATTCTGTATAATTGTTAAATCATTCTTGGGATCAATGCCATTTTTCTTTAGAATGTATTCAAATACCATCTGGGGCATTCCCCCTACTCGTCCTCCAATCACTGTCTTAGCCTTAACATTGCTCCAAGTAAAATCCTCATCCATGTTACGGGATACAAGGAAGTTGCCAGCCCTCTGAGTTAACTGGGCGAAATTAATTGGATAATCCTTGGCCCCCTGATTATAAACATAGATGGAAGCTTCAGACCCACAAAAACCAATCTCAGCATCGCCACTGAGCACAGATGTCATGGTCTTGTCAGCCCCCAAGCCGTTAACCAAGCTTACCTTTAGTCCCTCATCCTTAAAATAGTCCTTTTCAAAAGCAACGTACATGGGTGCATAGAATATTGAATGGGCTACCTCATTTAAGGTAATTTCAGTAAGTTTATCATCTTTTCTACAGGCCATCACCAATGACGCCGCCATTGCTATTATTATAAGTATACTGACTATTTTTTTCTTCATTAAAACCTCCGAGAAAAAGTTACTCCTATTAGTATATGTGGGACATCATAAGAAGTTAACTGTATACCAACTAAAATGTATAGGTAATCCCCTTAAAACTTGTACTGCTAACTTCTAGTACTTTGTATATGTTCTTATTACTTAATAATCATAAAAATAATGCAGGATGTAAAACATAGTTTGGTAAGTAAAATGGGGGGTATTACTAACACACTATGTTTTTCATCCTGCAGTCATGAAATATATGGTAAAGATTAATGTAGCTCAATATAAAGTAAAGCTTTTGACCTTCTGATCATGTATAATTGATAGTATTATATCTACTTTTTATGTTCCTTTATATCTTTTATGTACTTTCTATATTCCGTTGGCGTATAACCTGTATATTTTTTAAATACACTGCTAAAATACTGAGAGTTGTATCCAAAGCCTGTAGCTTGCGCCACATCTGTAATCAAGACATCCAGATCATTTGTTAGCAGCTGCATGGCAAGTAGCATTCTTCTTTCTAAAAGATAACTAGTAAATTTTTGTTTTACTTCTTTTTGAAAGATCTTACATAAATAATTTTCATTTAAAAATAGCTTATGGGAGCAAATCCATTTCAAAGAAAGCTTTTCATTGGCTATTTCATCATCTACTATTTGCAGCACCTTATTAACATTCTGAGAATAATTGTATTTCTCTGGTTTATCTGACAGCAGCTTACTAAAGACAGGTTTCTGTCTGATGGTATCAATAAACTGCTGTTTGCTTCTTTCATCTCGGCATCGTAATACTGTATCAATAAGCGTCTCCTCATTTAAAGGTTTTAGCAGGTAGTCCTTTGCTCGATATTGGATAGCATCTCTGGCAAATTTAAACTCTGCATGTCCGCTTAGAATAATGAAATCGATATCTGCATATCTGGACTTAACAATTTTTAGTAGTTCAATGCCATTCATTATGGGCATCATAATATCAACTAGCATCAGATCTACTTCATACTCTTCCAGGTATGTTAAGGCTTCTATGGCGTTGGCGGCTGTTTTCACAACAGAAATTCCATATTTGCCCCATAGTACATGGGAAGCTATGGCTTCTCTCACAATTCGCTCGTCATCCACTACCATAATCCGAAAATCATTATCCATGTAGACCCTCCGTTTCATATTCTTCCATCGAAATACACTTTATTTTGACCTGAGCTATCGTTTGTTCTCCAGTTCTGAATATGGACAATCCATAATTTTCTCCAAATACAAATTTAATTCTCTTATCAATATTTAAAATTCCAATGCCGTTACCTTTGGAAGTAATCTCATTATTCCGTAGCTTCTCAAGCAAATCTGGCTCAGGGGCTGGCCCATCATTGATCACCTGACAGACACAGCTGTCCTGCTCTTTAAAGATATTGACTTTCACAGTGCATGCACCAAGCATACGCTCCAATCCATAGGTAATGGCGTTTTCAGCTAATGGCTGAATTGTAAATTTAGGAATAATTAGATCACTGCATTCTTCTGATATTTCAAACTCTATATTCAAGCGGTCTTCATATCTGTACTTTTGTATAATAAAGTAATTGCGTACAATATCCACTTCCTTATCTATGGTAATAATATACTCCTCATTATTGATCGCTTCTCGAATAAACTGACCAAAGCTGTAAATCATAGCTGCAGCATCTGTCACCCCCGCAGTTTTTGTCATCCAGTATACAGAGTTTAGCGTATTATATAAAAAATGAGGATTCATCTGTGACTGCAAGGTCTTTAGTTGCATTTCTTTTATTAATATTTGCTTCAGATAATTATCTCTTACTAGCTCATTAATACGTGCCGTCATAAAGTTAAAAGCATTCTTTAATGCATATACATCCTTATCCGATATATCTTCCTTTTCATATGGCAAAAGTCCAGTTATATTTTCTCCAGGTAACTTATCAATATGCTGAATAAATTGTCGAATATCCCTAGTTACCCTATAGGCCGAGGAAAAGGATGCTACCATAACTATAATACCACATAAAATAAAAATACTTGTATATAGTTTAAACGCTTTCCAAACATCAGCAAATAACTCCGAATAGGGTATCAATATAGTATAGGCGAACTGTTGACTGTCATTCTGAAAATTAGCAACGAAAAACCCCACCATGCTACTCTCAATGAAACTGCATCTGAGGAAGATTCTTCTGATGGTTGATTGGCTGGTTGCGTAATTGCAGGTGTGTCCTTAGATCCACTGTCTTTATTAGTATCTGTTGTTTTAGTA
>JAAYPX010000191.1 GCA_012519565.1 Clostridiales bacterium
ATATCATATGATATCTTGTCCTAATTGTAAAGCTGAAATAATCGTATAATTTTACGATTTACTTCAATATTTTTCTAATGTTTTAAAATTAACTTTATTTTTTACCGTATCCGAATTATAATGATAGAATAGTATATAATTATAAAGTAAACGAAAGGAAGATGAGGTATATGAAAAAGTTTGGTAAATTTATATTTGGCACCCTATCCATCGCTACAGCAGCAGCAGGAGCTTATTATCTTTATAAAAATGTAATTAATAAAGATAATTCAGACGACTTTGATGATTTCGACGATTTTGATGATGACTATGAGGATATTGACAACGATGATGCACCTGAGAAAGATATGCGGGAATATGTATCTATCAATATAACTACCAAAAATAATAATAGTGATATCCGTATATCTGAACAATTACCAGAAGAAGCGGAAGAAGTTACCGAGGAAGCCGCTGATGTATCTTCTGATACAGAAGGTAGTGAATAAGATATAAATAAGTACCCCCAAAACTTGCTGATATGATCCTCCTTCAATAGATTTTGTATCATATCAGCAAGTTTTGGGGGGATTTTATATTTTAATGAAAATAGGTGGATAAGATTTTTGTTATAATCTCACCATCGGATATAGTATAAAACAAGTCATCAGTAGCAGTGTCTTCCTCCTCTGAGCTTATTATAACCATACTTCCTAATTCTAAGGTATATGTCGTATGCTCCTTTATTTCTATCAGGTATAGGAGTGTATCCTCATCTGTCAAACTCGTTTCAGTAAATTCCAGCGGCTGCATTAAATTATAAAACTCCTTAATGCTTTCAGTATCATTTAATGTAATACTAGCCCCACTTTCATTATCAGTTATTTTTATATATTCCACGCCTTCTATATCTACAGGAGCAATTTCCCTAAATCCATAATGAATACCTGCTGTTGCCATAAGACCAGTATCTCCATCATCGATTAGCTCTGATTTTTTTTGTATCATAGAATCATCGGTCAATGTTCTCTCAGTGCTTTCTTTGCCACTATCAGTGAATTTGGCATTTTCTTCATTATAAATCATATTATCCTCTTCTATACCAAAACAAGTATACATATCACTACTATCATTAGCAGTAGTATCATCAGTCATATCCGCACTTATTAACATATCCGGAGCATTTTCTTTAGCATTATCCTTGGTCATCCCTTTATCACCTAGGACATTTAAGACATTTAGCCCGCCTACAACAACAAGTAATGCAGCAGCAATCCCAGCTATATTGCGAATATATTTAAGATTGGAACTTGCCTTTATTGGTTTTTTATGAATATCTGTCTCTTTATTTATGGCATCTAAAGTCCTTTGAATTAAATCTTCCGATACATTAATCCCGCTTTTACCCAGAGATGTATTCAGATGGGATTTAATATTTAGTTCATCTATTTCATAGTCTCTATTATCCATGGATTTATAACTCACCTGATACACTCCCTTCTAATATTGATTTAAGCCTCTGCCGTGCCCTAGATAGTCTGCTTTTTGCTGTTCCCTCAGCAATATTTAAAACCTCAGCAGCTTTTGCAACTGTCATATCTTGATAATATACACATAAAACTATGTCTTTATATTTTGATGGCAGTGACATAACCGCTTCTTTTATCATGTCATTGGTATCCTGCCTTTCCACATCTTCAAAATCACTATCACTAACTATGGCATCCTCTTGATGTTCCATCATAGGCACAACTTTTCTCTTCCATGCACTTTTTAAATAATCTTTACATGTGTTAATTGTAATTCGAATAATCCAAGTTTTAATACTGGAATTTCCTTCAAATGTGTAAAGCTTTTGATTTACTTTAATAAATACTTCCTGAAAAATATCTTCTGCAGCATGAAGATCCTTAACATACATATATGCAATTCGCAACACATCATTTCCATACTCTCTAATTAAGGTCTCTATATCATTGGCAGTAGATTTTCCAGAGAGATCAAATGAATTTTCTTTATGCATCTAATTATCCCCCTATGAATTTTCCCTAACTATTACCTTTGTCCTTACATTTCCAATGACTATAGTATACACTGCAGTAGAAGTCATGTAAATGTAAAAATAGATGCATATAAATCATTATCAATTCACCTCTTAATCATTAGACGTCATATCTTGATATATCGTTCCATGAAAAAACTGCCACATAACGAAAACTTCTGTCGAAGTTTCCACATCTATGTAGCAGTTTGTTTTATTTAAATATTTAATTAAAAATTCTTAATTATGAAGCACTTTTTGAATAAGACATACGGTAAAGGGCTGCATATACACCATTCTTATCCATCAGCTCATCATGGGTTCCAGTTTCTTTTATACCATCTTCAGTAAGTACCAGAATTTTTTTAGCATTTTTAATTGTAGATAATCTATGGGCAATTACAAAGGTAGTTCGGTTTTTAGCCAGTTTCTCTAAGGATTCTTGGACAACCTTCTCACTTTCATTATCTAAAGCTGAGGTAGCTTCATCAAAGATTAAGATTGGGGGATTTTTAAGGAACACTCTAGCTATACTAAGTCGCTGCTTTTGTCCTCCGGATAATTTCACACCCCTTTGGCCTATATCAGTATAATAACCATTGGGTAGTTCCATTATAAATTCATGGGCATTAGCATTTTTAGCCGCTTCAATGACTTCCTCTTCCGTAGCATCCGGCCTTCCATAACGAATATTATCCATTACAGTTCCTGTAAATAGATATACATCCTGCTGGACTACGCCAATGTTTTTACGCAGGGATCTAAGTTTTATATCTCTAATATCAATCCCATCTACAGTGATACTACCTTCTGATACTTCATAGAATCTGGGGATTAAGCTACACATGGTAGTCTTACCTACCCCTGATGATCCAACCAAGGCAATATAATCCCCTGCTGCCACCTTTAGATTGATATTTTTAAATACTTCACTAGTGGTATCATTATATTTAAAAGCCACATCATTAAATTCAATATCACCTTTGACATTCTTTAGCTCTATGGCATCTGATTTATCGGTTATATCTGGATGGATCTCCATAATCTCAAAGAAACGGTCAAATCCAGTCATACCATTTTGGAATTGCTCTGTAAAGCTGATGAGTTTTCTTACCGGCTCTATAAGATTATTTACATATAAGAGGAAGGTCAGTAAATCTCCTACATTAATAATGTCTTTTACAATAAAGAGTCCTCCTCCAGTAATGACAGCCACATTAATTAAGCTGGTGAATAAGCCAAGGCCAGAATGGAAAGCTCCCATGTACCAATAACTATTTCTTTTACTTTCAACAAATTTGCTGTTCCCTTCTTGAAACTTCTTAATCTCTTCAACTTCATTGGCAAAGGATTTAACTACCCTGATACCGGATAGATTGTCTTCTATTTGAGCATTGATATCTGCTATTCTTTCCCTATTCATTCTAAAAGCCTTATTCATCTTACCTCGCATTTTATATGCAAAGAAAAACATAATAGGTAAGAAAATAAATACTAATAAGGTTAAGGGCACATTTATCTGTATTAATATAATAAAGGCACCGAGGAATTTAATTATTGATATTACTATGTCCTCTGGACCGTGGTGGCACAACTCTGTTATATCAAAAAGATCATTGGTTATACGGGCCATAATTTGACCAACTTTTTGATTATCATAAAAATTAAAGGATAGTTTTTGACAATGCTCAAAAATATCATTGCGCATGTCATATTCCATCTTGGCTCCCATCATATGGCCTTTATAAGCAATAAAATAATTACTTACATATTCTAAGGCTGCCAGCCCCAACATAAGTAGCATTAACCTTACAATAATAGGTATAGCATCTGATATTTCCATCTTCATCAGTACTTCATTAGTAATATATCTTACTATCATTGGGTAAACCAAGGAAATTGCAGCAGCCAATAACGCAAAGAACATATCTGCGTAAAATAATTTTAAATATGGTCTATAATAGGACAAAAACCTTTTTGTCTTCTTACTAATTGCTCTCTCCTCCCTTAACATATAAAGTCTTTAAAATCATTTGTGGTACTATGGGGCTGTCGCAATATTGCAACAGCC
>JAAYPX010000192.1 GCA_012519565.1 Clostridiales bacterium
AGGATGCATTAGAAATATTAAAAAAACCAAAGAGTTAATTACTTGTGTCGATATTTACAATCAAGATATATCAAACCCCAGAATTATATATTCTGGGGTTTTTTTAGGCTAATATATCATAGAGTGACCAGACTCTTCTTTCTTTGTTGATTTATGTAGCTAGACATGCTAACTTTAGTATTGTATTTAAAAGTAGTTACAATTAGAATATAAGATAAAGCAGTTTTAATATGGTATTATGTTATATTATGATAGAATATTAACAATCATCGATAAGATATAGAGTCTATATGGAGGTTGCAATGGCTAAAGTGAAGTATTATGCTATAAGAAGAGGCTTAAAAACAGGAATAGTTACAAGTTGGGAAGAGTGCAAAGCAGCAACCCAAGGATATAGCAAAGCAGAGTATAAGAGTTTTGGGACATATGAAGAAGCTGAGGCGTATTTAAAACAAGGTGCAGGTGGAGGTTACCAATCAACCTATTCAAGTAATGAAGAAGTTAAAGTTGCCGAAGGGGAAGTAATAGCGTATGTAGATGGTAGTTACGATAATACATTAAAAAAATATGCTTTTGGGTGTGTAATATTTACGCCGAAGGGCGATATTATAAGAGAAGCAGGCAATGGTGATAATCCAGAATCCTTAGCACTTAGAAATGTTACAGGTGAAATGCTTGGTGCCATGTATGTTGTAAAATGGGCCATAAGCAACGGATATAAAAGTATAGAGATTAGATATGACTATGCTGGTATTGAAAAGTGGGTTAGTGGAGAGTGGAGAGCAAAAACGGTGTTAACAAAAAAATATGCTGACACAATGAATGAATGGAAAAAACAGATTAATATTAAATTCTGCAAAGTAGTAGCCCATTCTAATGATAAATATAATGATGAAGCGGATATGCTGGCTAAGAAGGCCCTAACGGAAGGCACTGGTATTCCGAAGATTAAGAAGGAATGATTGGGAGTAGTAGGAGATGGAATTAAAAATTATTAATCAAGAATTTCAAAATTCAGTAGCCAAGGCTATATGTAGCGGAGTGAAAGAATATCTTGGACTAGAAAAGAGCAATAAATGATATTGATTTATTAATATTGACATGGTATGATGATTACAAAGGCAGAAAATATGTTCGACCAATTAATGAGTAATGGGTATTAGCATTTGACAAAAAGAGATTTACTATGTATAAGTCAATTGATTTATTTGCAGGCATCGGTGGTATCAGAATGGGATTTGAAAGAGCTTTTGGGATTGACATCTCAACCGTGTTTGTTAGTGAATGGGATGGTATGGCACAAAAAACTTATAAAGCAAACTTCAAAGATGATTTTGAAATAGCTGGAGATATAACACAGATTCCAGAAGAAGATATTCCTAAGTTTGATATATGTTTAGCTGGATTTCCTTGTCAAGCATTTTCTATGGCAGGTAAAAGAAAGGGGTTTGATGACGATTATAAAGGCATGTGTAGAGGTACTTTATTTGAAGAAGTGGTAAGAATATGTGATTATCATAAACCCAAGGTTATATTCTGTGAAAATGTTAAAGGATTAACTATACATGATAGAGGAAGAACTTTTAAAATTATTAAACGAGCGTTTGAACAAATTGGATATACAGTATATGATAAAATATTAAATAGTAAAGATTTTGGAGTACCACAAAATAGAGAGAATTTACATAGTAGCTTTTCGTAATGATATAGACAGTAGCAATTTTAGCTTTCCAGTCGGAAACAATCCTACAACATGCATAAAAGATATTATGGAGACAGAAGCAGTGAGCGTTAAGTATTATTTATCTACAAGATACTTAGAAACATTAAAACGTCATAAAGAACGACATGCAGCTAAGGGAAATGGATTTGGATATGAGATTCGTGATATCAAAGGACAAGCTGGAGCTATTGTATGTGGTGGTATGGGTAGAGAGAGAAATCTTATTGTGGATGATAGGTTAACAGACTTTACGCCAATAACTAATATTAAAGGAGAAGTAAATCGGCAAGGAATACGTAGAATGACTCCAAGAGAGTGGGCGAGATTACAGGGGTTTCCAGATAGTTATAAATTGATAGTTGCAGACACGCATTTATATAAGCAGTTAGGTAATAGTGTTACTGTAAATGTAATAGAGGCAATTGCCAAAGAGATAAGGAAGGTGCTGGAAGGTGGAAAAGGATAGCAGGGGCATAATGTCTGGGAATAAAGGGGAGTGGTCGGAACTATATGCTTTTTTCAAACTATTAAGTCAGGGCAGAGTCCATGCGGCTAATGAAAAAGTTGAAAAAATTGATACAGTTTACTATCCAATTACAAAAATTATGCGTGAAGAACAACAGGGAACTGTTATAGATTATATAATTTCAGAAGATAAGGTACTAATTGAAATACAATCCAATCAAATTATGTCTGTCTTAAGAAAAGATTTGGAGGAGGTAGCTAATAACTTATTAAATGAAATTTCAATTCATAATGGTAGTTTTGAAATAGAGGAAGTGGCTAAATTTGCAAATGGTATAAAAGTGACTAAAATTAAAGCACCGTCTAGAAATACTACAGATATTTCTTTAGAGATACAAGATCCATATACTAATTTTATCCGTCCTGTTGGTTTTTCGATTAAGTCAGAAGTACACAATCTAATAATGATAGATAGTAGTATGCCGCAAATTATAGCTAATATACTTTTATATTATTATGAAGAAGAAATAAAGGAATGTACATCGTTAATTAAACTTATTGGTGAACGAGATCCATTAGGATATGGTGATGCTATGATGTATGAATATAAATTTAAGAAATTTTTATGTTCATGTGCATTGGGCATGAAGCCAGGAAAAGTTTGGAATGGACTAGATGAGGCAAATGGTGGTTACATTATTGTCAAATCTGATGGAGAGATATTAGTATACCATATATACAACAGGAATTTTTTTGAACAATACTTGATTGATAATACGGTTATGGAAAGAGCTTCTACCAGCAGACATGATTATATTAGTTTATATAAGGAAAATGACGAATTATTTATTAAGTTAAACTTACAGATAAGATTCAAATGAGGCATACTGGATAAACAATCTGAAATATCTATAATTATAACATGCAACTCTTGGCCTTTAGAAATATGAGGACAGGAGTTTTTTATTTATGTAAGTCAGAAATTTTATTCTAGTAATAGCAAAACTTGCAAGGTATTTTAATATACTTAGGCAAATTATGCATTGAGACAAAATAATAAGATTATTATAATATAAGTAGAAAGGTATGGTTGTTACCATAGACGGGAGGTAAATTATATAATGCAGGAACTAAAATACAAAATTGGCTACAATGAATCGATTAACAGATGGTGGGTTACTGATATGGGAAGAGAGCCCTTTGATTCCCCATATGAAACCTTTGAGGCTGAAGTAAATTTAGGGGAAGCATATGTTCAGATTGTTTATCCAGTAAGAAAGGCATTTCTTAAAGAGAATAGAATAAAGGATATTACATATTATGAAGGGGAATATTCCCATGTATATTTTCCCTTTGAGAATAATAGGGTTGATTTTACAACCTTTATACATACACCTCATTACATATATGTTAATGCCAAGACCCATGTATATGTCGATAAAGAGGGTGAATATCCATTTGAATTATATACCTGTGGCGGAATGAAAATATGGGTCAATGGGGAAGAAGTAGAGTGTTTTGCACCTTATACTAGAAATATTCCAGGAAAGAAATTGATTAATTTATCCTTAAAAGAAGGCCTTAATGAAATTGCAGTTTATGCAGATGAGCTGGCTGAAAGGGATGTGTTCTTCTATTATGAACTTCGATATAAGGGGCAAGATCCTATAACTGGAGTAGTATGCTTAGATGTAGACGGGGAAGAGATTAAAGAAACCGAAGAATTTTTAAGAAGTATTTATCTTCCTAGGGACCTATTTATAGAAGGCAAGATACTTTTAAGATTTAATCAGACATTAAGAAGTAAGTCAAGAAAGATATCAGTATCTGGTGATATGAATTTTGCCAAGCTTAATAATGTTAAAATGGAGCAATCCTTTGAAGCTATAGTTGGGCCGGACACTACTGAGATTGTTCTAGGAGATATAGAGGATTATAATGTGGGCGTGTTTCGTATATTTGTAACATGTAAAGTAGGGGAATATGCAATACGCCGTGAATTAGTAGTAGGAATTATGCCTAAGGAACTGGTTAATATACAGCCTGCCATGTCTATAGCTGAGAGAAAGCAGCAGGCCCTGGATTTTATCTGCGACTATGGTGAGAATGTGGTTAACCGGACCATGGTTATTCTGGAATGCAAGCAGCAGATGACTGATATAGCCCTACAATGTATGGAGAATAGTCTTTTGAAAATTGAGGCCAAGGAAGATTGTGCTGATTTTTATCTATCTCCTATGCTTTTGCTTATTACTAAATACCGGAATTATCTGACCGATGAATTATATGAAAGGATTAAGAGCAGTATAATAAACTTTCGCTATTGGATTGATGAACCTGGCAATGACGTAATGTGGTGGTTTAGTGAAAACCATGCCTTACTTTTCCATATAGGACAGTATCTGGCGGGACACTTGTTTGCCGATGAGATTTTTACCGTTAGTGGTCGAAAGGGTAGCCAGCAATATCTAATAGGTAAAGAGAGGCTGGAGAAGTGGTTTGATATATTTGAGCAGTATGGGTTTGCAGAGTGGAATTCCGCAACCTATATACCGGTAGATTTAATAGGATTTTTTATTCTTTATATGATGGCCCCAGATGAAGATATTAAGCTGAGGGCTAAGAAGGCATTGGACTTTACATTTAAGATAATGACCTACAATTCCTTTGCTGGTATCATGAGTTCCAGCTACGGAAGAGCCTATGAAGAGACATTAAAGGCTAGGCAGCTGGTTGAGCCGAATTTCCTTACTTGGATTTCTTACGGAGAAGGTTATCTGACTTCTGCTTCCAGAGCTGTTTCTCTGTTTTGCTTGTCAGATTATCTACCCCCAGATTACCATAAGGAAATCAAATTAAATAACAAGGAATGGATGGCTGTAGAACTGGATCAGGGTATCAACAAAGTTAAAACATATTATTATAGAACAGATAAGTACTATATGGCTTGTGTA
>JAAYPX010000193.1 GCA_012519565.1 Clostridiales bacterium
GAATAATAAAACCTTCTTCTTTAAGCCTAGAAGGATTATAACCTTGTGGCACTGTAACAACATATTTTAAAGGATCCCTATCTGTTAAATCATGGAGGTATAATGCTGTTCCATGGGAATAAATCATTCTATTTCTTTTTAATTGATTGATTAACAGTCGGTCTTCCCATACATCTGGGGTAATATAAACACCACGGCTAACTCGCTCTAATTCCCCTTCTTTAACCAAGCTATTTAGATATTCACGGTGAATATTATTTTTTTCAACAATACTTGTAGTTATAATACCACCATGTTTTTGAATAAGCTTTTTTAATCTATTTACTCCTGTCATTATCTCACCTCATTTTGACATCTATGCTATTATAGTAATTTTTAATAGCACCAATGTCAAGTTATATCTAAATATTTATAGCCTTATTATTAACTTCACCTCTTTCCATCTAGGCAGCCTCTTTTCCGGGGGAAATAAAAAAAGCGGCCCAGACTTTTATATCTGAACCGCTAAAATTTGATTCTATAATTTTTTATTTTTATGGTTTAATAATATCTTCCTTATCATAATACTGTACTGTACGAACACTTACATTACACAATTTTGCTATTTCACCTGTACTATATGTTTGTTTCAAAATATCACCTCTAAGCTTATTGTATAACATTACCTAAGGTAATAAGCAATAGCTTACCTAAGGTGATTTTATAATTATTTCTTTAATTCATTTAGCTCTCATTATACTATCCTTAAAAACTTCTCTTCCCTAGCTAATTCATGCAAACACTGGATTAAATATAATACCCCATTATAACCCACAAAAGGAGTATAAGGATATATATTATATTTTATAAAATTAGGATTAGCTATCTGAAGATGGAGTCTAGAGCTGTTTTTTAATTTTAAGGTGGCTCCATCGGCTAAAAGAAGGTATGATGGAGTGGATTTTAGATATTCCTCTATCTCCCTTTCACTTAAATTAACATTTAAAATATTCTGCCATCTTTCAGGTACTAGTTTTTTTACTTCTTTACTTAATTTATGTTTAACGATAATGCTTTCTATATTAAGTCCTAATTCTTCCAGTAAACCTGCAAGGCCAATTACTACATCATAATCTCCAACCAGTATAGCAGATTTATTTTTTACTTCCCTGAGCATAAACTTAAAACTCATAACATGTCTTCTTAACTGAGCTAACTTTTTATTAATATAGTTTTCATTGGCAGAAACCCCAAGTAGCTTTTCCAGCTCTCTAATCCAAGCAGTAGTTCCTTCCATACCATAGGGCCTGCCATAATAATAGTCCATGCCGTATTCTTTTAGTAAGCTTATAGCTGCTTTTATGCCCTCTCCCCTAAGAACCAAATTTATCTGGCCCCTAGTAGTACTTTCTATATCGTCTATAGAAGTATAAGCAGTAAATACAGTATTTACTTCAAAATCAAACCCCTCTTTTAATATAGATTTAATCTCTTCCACATCGGATAAGAAATTATATGTATCTGCATTATTCCCTATTATATTATAAGTCTTGGCTCTCTTACTTTCTGCTTCCTTAACTACTTCCTTACAAAGCATATTTAAAGTATTCTCTATACCAGTGGTGTGATCACCGTTAAAACCTCCTGTGGTTATAGGAATTAACTTACTCTTAACCTTGGGCTGTAATTCAAAACATATGGCCTCAATATCAGTTCCTATAACAGCTGATATGGAAGATGCCATTACAAATATGTATTTAGGTTTATACTGGCTATCGATTTCTATAATGGCTTTTACCAATCGATCATGTTTGCCAAAGGAAATATCTGTTTCACTAATATGGGTTGTGTATACCTTGGCATTATGGTCTGCATTTAACTGCATTAGACCTTCTATAGCAAAATGTGTGGTTCCTGCTGGACCAAACTCAACAATATAAGCATCTTCGATTGTACTTAAGGTCCATATGGTCCCCATTCTATCCGACGGTGTGGGAAATAATTTATTAAACTCCATGCTTCAAACCTCCATCCTTACCCATACTTAGCATTTTCTCTTTAAATTCATCATGCTGTCTTAGGGATATCAGTAATTTATTAATAATTGTTATAGGTATTTCATACCCTAACTTCTTAGTAACTTCATCTAAGGTTACCTGAATTATATTCCTCTTGGCTAATTTCATAGGGCTCTCATGGCCTAAATAAAAATCTGGCCTACTTTCATCATAAATATATTCCATAGGTGCTATATTAGCTATTCTACTTATATGAGGATCATACCCTTTGCTTATTATCTCTTCCTTATAAATAGTATCATTTTCATATAGATCCCTAACTTGAATTAGAATAGGCTCCATACCCAGGTCGCATAAGAAGCTTCCTACTTCCAGGGCCATCATAGGGGTATTACCATAAATAAAGGTTTTTCCTTGTAAAATCCCTTTAGCTTCTTCTATTAAATTCTTGAGTTCTTCTTCCTTATCTTTTAATTTACTTAAAATATTTATATTCAATACATCCTCAATCATCTTATATTTTTCTCTAATTCTTTCTATGGATAAATGCTTATCAAAATACACATAAGGAATATTAAATTCCTCTTCCATTCGTCTGGCCATAGGCAGGGCTACAAAATCTGTAACTATATTTAGACTAGCCCTCGCTCCATATCTTAGCTCTTCAATGGTTGTTTTAGATGGTATAACAGAATTAATTTGCATCCCCTCTTCAATAAGAAGCCTTATTAATTCTGTCTCCTCTACCCCATGTTGTCTATGGCCTAGGATATTTACTGCCAATTCTTCCTGCTTCCCTTTCTCCATAAGAGTTACAAGTTGCTCCAAGCTTCTTTCCATCCCTGGAATATGGCTATTACATTTAAAATGTTCTGTTGGAACAACTAAAATTTTGGCATTAACCTCATGCTGAATAGCTGCTCCCAGAGATTCAAAATCCTCTCCAATTAGTTCTAATATACAGGTAGAGACTATCATAATTGCCTTAGGTCTAATGGTTTTGTCGATTTCATAAATTACTTCTTTAATTTTTGCCTCGCAGCCAAAGGTAATATCATGTTTATTGGCTACAAGAGAGTAAAAATTATCTTTGCCGTATTGCCTTTGATAGACAAAATCCTTGGCATAATATGTACATTCCTGGGTACCTACTACTACAACTACTAAATCCTCAATAAAATATGCTATCATGGCCACACCAAATAAGGGACAATGGGTTCCTGGGAATATGGCATGGGATAGTGACTTTATATCCTCGGCTCTTTCTATTTGAGATAATTTTGATAATTTATCTAGGCTAAACAACTTCATACTTGCAACTCCTTTTGCTATTTTGACATATTCCTAAAGGATGGATAATTATTTCACCATTAATTAATTCCTTATATATATAGGTTTCCACCTTATACACCTCTCTGATTAAATCCTCGGTTAAAATCTCACAAGGCTTACCTTCCGCAACTAACTTACCCTCTCTAATAATCAGTAATCTATCGCTATATTTGGCTGCCTGGCTTAAATCGTGTAAAACCATAATTACTGTTAAGTCTAACTCCTTATTTAAGGCCTTAACCAGCTCCATAACTTCTAATTGATGGCAGATATCCAGATATGTGGTAGGTTCATCTAATAATAATATCTTGGGCCTCTGAGCCAGTGCCATAGCTATCCATACCCTTTGCCTTTCTCCGCCAGATAACTGTGCCACTTTCTTATCTTCATATCCTAGCAGGGTGGTATGGGATATTGCCCAATCTATAATCTCATCATCTTTCTTACTTCTTCCTTCGTACCACTTCTTATGAGGCAGGCGGCCATAATATACTAACTCTCTAACTGTGATATCTTCTGGACTTCTATTATGCTGAGATAGGGAAGACATTTTCTTAGCTATATTTTTTATCTCCATAGTACTCATATCTTCCTTATCTAAATAAACCACACCATCTTTTTGCTTTATTAACTTGGATATGGTCTTTAGCACCGTAGATTTACCGGAGCCATTGGGCCCAATTATAGATACCATCTCTCCTTTTTTAATATTAAAGGAAAAGTCATCAATAACTATTTTCTCATCATAAGCAATCTTTAGGTTTTTTGCTTCAATCATTATCCTCTACTCCTCCTTAATAAATATAAAAAGAACGGTCCACCTATAACCGCCATAATAACGCCTACTGGTAATTCCACTGGCCTAGCTATTGTCCTTGCAAAGGTATCACCAAGAAGTAACAAACTACTACCTAAAATAATACTAAAGGGTAATAAATACTTATAATCTGATCCTATTAATAGCCTTGCAATATGGGGTACTATAAGACCTACAAAACCAATAATGCCTACAACTGCAGTTGAAATCCCTGCTAAAAATACAGCTACTAAGGATAATAATAATCTATACTTATTGGTATCTACCCCTAGATTGGATGCCATCTCATCTCCCAATTGTAAAACATTGGCCTTTCTTATGCAGAACATACTTAAAATCAAGCCTATGGAACTATATAGAGCTAACACTCGAACATCGGTCCAGCTTTTTCCACTGATACTTCCATTGACCCACATTAAAACTCCTTGGATCCTATCGGAATACAAGATAGATAACAGGGATGTACCACCACCTAAAATAGCATTGACTGCTACACCAGCCAGCACAATTCTCAAAGGCTTTATCCCATTCTTCCAGGCCAAGGTATAGACCAGGCCGCAAGCTATGGCCCCTCCTGCAAAGGCCACCACAGGCACCAGATATGTATAAGCTGGAAAGACCAGCATTATTATAATGGCAGCTAGACTCGCTCCTGAAGAGACCCCAGTTAAACCAGGGTCTGCTAAAGGATTCTGCATAACTGCTTGAAGGAGGGCTCCAGCTACAGCTAGATTAGCACCTACTATGCCAGCTATAATAATTCTTGGTAATCTAACATTATGTAAGATATTCTTATCTACGGTCATTTCACTACTCAATAATACTTTAAATATCTTGGAATAGGAAAATTCAACACTACCCATTCTTATTGATAAGAGACTTACAAAAAACAGAAATATTAAACTGCTCACTATTATTAACTTCTTATCAACTTTTTTTACCTTCAAAGCTTTTAACATTGGAAATTCTCCTATTGATATAATATTTTTGCCATTTCCTCTAAGGCCTTCATAAACTGCATATTACCTGATACACCAAAATATTGGGGATCCAGGTCATATACATTGCCATTTTTAACAGCATCAAGATTAACCCAGAAACCTTTCTCGAACTCAGCATCAAAGGCCTTTTTACTTTCTTCTGGATTGGCATGGGTTAGCCTTAAGATTATGTCAGGATTTAACTCTGCTACTGTTTCTAAACTAAATGAGATGTATGGAGCAGGTCGTGTAGCTAAACCAGAAGCCACATTTACTCCCCCTAATTTCTCTACTAGGCTTCCTGTATAGGAGTACTGGGTTGCTATCATGAAGCTTTCAGGGGTTCCAAAGATGATTAACACTTCTGGTTTTTCATCTTCATTTATCGTTGATAAGATTTCAGCTTCTTTTTCTTTCATTTCACTAACCAATTCATTGGCCTTATCTGATTTTCCAACTATATCTCCCACCAATTGTATGTTGTTTAATACATCATCATAGGAGTTATTAGTTAAATACATCTTCTCAAGGTCTTGACCTTTAAATAATTCTTCCAAAGTTTCTTTCACATTGGCATCTGCTATGTAAAGATCTGGATCAACTGCAACCACAGATTCTAAATCTGGTTTCATAGGATTTCCTACCCTAGGCACATCATCATATCTTGTAGGTAATGTTTTTGAAGAGCTTAGAATACCTACCACATTATCAACTTCTAATATGTCTAGCAGCTCTGCTGCCATAAAGGTTCCTGCTACTATTTTTTTATCTGCTGCTGCATTATCAGCTTTATCTGCTTCATCTTCTTCCTTTTCTACTATATCATCTGCATTATCACTATTAGCTTCTGCTTTATCTTCTGTATTATCCTTTGCCTTATAATCCCTAGCTTGCGTCTTATCTTCTTCATTAGACTTTATAACGTTGGAACCTATTGTTTCACTATTATTCTCCTCATTACCTTTCTTGTCACATCCCGCAATTATAAGGGACATACATAATACTAAGGCAATAATTAAATTAATCTGCTTCATCTTTATCTTCCTCCATTATTTCACCATTATTTTTTTTGCTAATTCCATATAAATATTTGCCATATCTGAATCTATAAATGCTTCTATTACTGTTTTTCCTTGGTTCTCTGCTTCTTGTACCAAAGGATGTCTTGGTATGTAATGGTATATGCTGGTTTCTATTTCACTACATAACTTCTCAACTAATTCCACTTCATTTTCCACATTCTTAGCATTAAGTATTAAACCTTTTAACTGGGCATATCCCCTGGATTTAAATTGCTTTACAGCATTAGATATGTTAGAAGCTGCATACATGGACATCATCTCACCAGATGTTACTATATAAACTTCTTCAGCATATTGATTTCTTATAGGCATAGCAAAGCCCCCACAAACCACGTCACCTAAAACATCGTATATGACTATATCAGGCTTGTACTCTTCAAAGGCATCCAGCTCTTCTAGCTTCTCAAATGCTGTTATAATTCCTCTACCTGCACAACCTATTCCAGGAGTAGGACCTCCCGCCTCTACACACAATACTCCGTTGTATCCCTTAAATACAATATCTTCTAGTTCAATATCATCCTCCTTATCCCTTAGGACATTTAACACTGTTGGTATAAATTGTCCCTGCATTAGATTTTTGGTTGAATCCGCCTTCGGATCACATCCTATTTGCATAACTTTATATCCTAAACTAGATAAAGCCGCCGAAAGGTTCGAAACAGTTGTGGACTTACCTATACCACCTTTACCGTATATTGCAATCTTCTTCATTTTATTTCTCCTACTTCTCTTCTAAATACTTTTCTATAATATTATGTACAAACTCCTGAGCATTTTTAAAATCCTGCTCATCGGGATGACTGGCTGCAGCTTGGTGTCTTTTAATCCGCTCCACTGTCATAGCATGTACCCCATTAAGCCCACCATTTTTCATAAACATTTCAGTTATTTTAGGGTTAATTCTTCCTTGACATAGGAAGTTACCTAATACTTCATTTTTTTCTTTTAATAGATTATCTGTATTATTTATTGTCTCAAAGGCATGGGGGGAAGCTGGTTCTGCACCTAGGGTACCAAAGGTTATTACTTTCTTGCCCTCCAGTTTTTCCATAAACTGATACATTTCCTTATTAGGTTTGGCCCTATCCACCCAATAACCCAAAACTAATAATTCACTTTCAATTTCATGGTCTAAGTCTTTCAAATTAAATATATTAGTACCTTCAGGCATTACTTCTAAAATCTTATAGGCTACTTTCATGGTATTACCTGTTAAGGATGAAAATACAATAGACATCTTCATTTATCTGGCCTCCTGTTTGATAATGATATTCGTTCTCAATAATTCCATTGCCTTAATATATTACTTATAATCATAATAAATATCTCAAATATATTTTGAATTTTTTAAATTCTTTTTGAATTTCTATTTTTTATCAAATAAATATGAATGAAAAAAGAAAATCAATAAAAGACTTTCAGGATTCAAAAATATATGGTATTATATTGCAAATGATAATGATTTTCATTAAGGAGTGTGATTGACTTGAATATATTTAATTCTCTATGCTACCCCAAGCCCGATCTAGACTATATTTATAAAATCTATGAGTTCGAAGTAAACTTAATAGAAAGTATCATAAATGGAAAAACCAAAGATTCTATAAGATTATATGATGCTTTCTTCAACGATAAGGAAACTTTCGATATTATACATAATAACAATCTTGAAAATTTAAAAAGCTATTTGATTTCTGTATCCCTTCTAATCAGCCACAATGTAATAAGAAAAGGAGTTTCGCCATA
>JAAYPX010000194.1 GCA_012519565.1 Clostridiales bacterium
AGTATTGACTTCCGCACACGGCAGATTAGTAGCTCAAAGCTTCGCTTTTCGCTCACGTTGCACTTATCAATACTCTTATCCACATTTGCCCGAGCAAGCTCGGTAAATGTGCCTACGAGTATTGACTAATCTGCCTATCGTGAACATTATACCATAGTGGTATTGTAATTTCGAGATATTTTTTTCTTTTATATATTATACATATATTATAACATAATTATTGCCTATAGCTGAATATGGCTTTGCAAATTAACTTTAACATAACAAATAAATAAGCCGGCTGAGTAAATCTACCAATCTCAGACGGCTATAATCCAGTGTAAAATGCAAATTCCCATTGATATGCAAATTACTGACTGTAATAATATTTACCGATTAATTGCCTGCGCTTTCATACTTATTGCAAGCAAATATAAAATATTGATAGGTTATAAAAAAGCTATTATTCCCACAATAATTTCTATTATAATTAATTGTATTTTTTAATGTGCCTGCATTAAGAAAATAGCTAGCTGGAATAAAGGCGGTAAAGCTGCTTTTTTATAACTTTTGGAGAACAATGTTGCAAACTACATTTGTAAATTCAATCAAACATCTTCGGTAAACCATTATACAGAACCTTCAGTACTGTGTTTAAATCATGTCCTCCCGCCTTGCAGATACCATGATATAGATTTCCATCAGAGAAGTTTTCTGCGAAGGCAAATATATCCTTAAACTTTTTCATTGCTTCAATCTGAGGTGTAAGATTCGGCTCTGCTATATCATTCTCGCCACAGCCAGCATAAATCTTAAAATCCTTGGCAGTCCATCCTGTTTCTGAAACCTTATTCACCAAATAAGCTGCTGTCTTGTCTGGGTATTGTCCCCCATAAGTTCTTCCAAGATCCCAACAATCACCACTGATTGGCATAAAATATTTAAAGGTGTCCAAACAATGTACAAATACAGACCAGGTAGTCATGGCTCCCATGGAAAATCCACCAAATGCCCTTCGGCTTCTTGTATATGTAAGGCCTGCACTACTCACATCCTCGGCGTAGGTGTTATATGTGGTTTCAAAAGCAGGTATCACATCATTAATAAGTTCTAGATGGAAATAACTACAGTTATCAATTGCATCATTACTATACTCCGTATAATAGCTTATTGCACATATAATCACTGGATCCATCTCGCCCTTATCTATAAGGTGATCAAGGATATTCTTAAGCTTTGATGTTTTTCCTACACCGTTAAAGTACCATGCAGGGGAATCGCTTCCACCGTGCATTAGATAGAAGACATTATATTTTGTATCCTTATCTTCCGACTTATATCCGTAAGGCAGATACACCAGCGCCTCCTTAGTGAAGAACGGACTATTCTCTTGCCGGTGATTCCTTGTTTCATAGCTAAATGAAACTATTGTGCCTCCTTTATCACATTCATTAAGATAACTTGATGGTATCTCCTTGAATGGGTTATCTGGATATGTACGCCCTTTTTGTTTCATCATAAATTCCAATGATTTTTCCATAGCATATTTACCAGCCTGTGGACTAAAGCCATGTGCTTCATTTTCTAGTACAATAAGCTGGGCATTTTTATACACCTTCTTGGCTTTTTCCATATAGCCTAGGGCTACAATAGGATCATTCTCTCCATAGATTATTAGAACTTCTCCTGAATACTTTCCAATAGTATCAAATACATAAAAATCATGTATTGACCTTACGAAATCCCGTCCAAGAGTCATTCCCCAAAAATCTATAGCCTCTGGTACATTGTCAATTGAAGGATACTTAGCTCGCCAGTCATCAGCTATACAAAAAGCAGGATAATACAATATCATAGCTGTAACCTTTTCCTTTAATTCTTCAGCAACTAGGGCACTTACCATACCACCTTGGCTAGCACCAAAGAGGAAAACCTGCTCTGGATCCACATTATCCATTAAAGTAATATATTCATATACCGCAAGCAGATCATTCTTTTCAGTAAAAAGTGTCATATCCTTTGTGTCTCCGGAGCTTTTTGAACAGGTTGAACCACCACAGAAATCATAGGCATATGCCACATATCCATTCTCTGCAAAATATTCGCATTCCTTTGCAAAATCTGAACTTGAGCCGTTATATCCATGGCTTAAAATAACTGCCGGATATTTTCCTTCTTCTTGGGGCATGTATATTTTCCCATAAATAGTTTTGTTATCTGTTGTAATTATTAATTCATCTATAACAAGTTCTTTCACTAGCACCTTCTCCTTTCTTGCATTCTCTTCAGTTTCTATCGGTTCTGTCTCTACTAGTTCCTTAGATTCCGATTTCATTTCTGGTTCTTCCGTCCAATTTATCCCTCCTTCTGTGCTATTTTCTGTATTTTCTCTTTCTTCAATATCCGTATCAGTGTATTGGTCCTGAGTATTATAATCCGGCTTCAATGCCTCTTTAGTGCATCCACTTAGTACAAGTACATGAAAAATAATTGTGAATATAATTATGATCTTTCTCATACAGCACCCCATTAGCATTATACTACAAACTATTACCAAATTACAGCAAATGCTGTTCTTTTTAATTATTAAATTCTAAATCATCTACTATAACCACAATCACGTTTTGGTAATAAAATAAGACACTTCGTCCTAGTATTAAAGCTAGTAACAAAGTGTCCTTTATCTATCTATCTGGCTAGGTCATAGTATAAGCCCTTTTTCGCCATCAACTCGTCATGATTTCCTTCTTCTGCAATTCCTTTATTGCTAATATATAGGATACGATCCGCATTACGAATAGTTGATAGTCTATGGGCTACTATGAAGGCCGTTTTATCCTTAATCAAAATATCCATTGCCTCTTTTATATATATCTCTGTTTCAGTATCAATTGAGCTAGTTGCCTCATCTAGAATAATTACTGATGGGTTCTTTAATACAATTCGAGCAAAACTAATTAATTGTTTTTCACCAGCAGATAAGCCACTGCCCCGTTCTTCCAGTACGTGATAGTAACCACCTTTTAGTCTTCGAATAAATTTATCTGCAAAAATAAGTTTAGCAGCAGCGATACATTCCTCATCAGTAGCATCCCATTTACCATAGCGAATATTATCAATAACAGTTCCTTTAAAGATAAAAGGATCCTGCATTAAGACACCGACATTCTTACGTAAAGAGCGCAGGCTAATATCTCTTACATCAATACCATCAATGGTCACGCTACCTTCTTTCACATCATAAAATCTAGTCAGCATATTAATTACAGTGGTCTTTCCTGCCCCCGTAGGCCCAACTAAGGCTATGGTTTCACTGGGTTTTACATAGAGATTAAAGTTTTCCAATATATTAATGCCTTCTTCATATGCAAAAGTAACATTATTAAAACTAATCTCACCCCGTACCTGATCTAGCTCCACTGCATCTTCCTTATCCTTAATCACTAAAGGATAATCAATGGTTTCAAATATCTGCTCAAGGTTGGAAGTTACCTGGGCTAGTTCCTGAATAATAGTAGATATCTGGGACAAGGGCTCCTGGAAGGAACTCATATATGTAGTAAAGGTGATAATTACACCTGCTGTTATAAGATCATTGCCTGCTAAAATCTGTGACAGGGCTACACCATAGATACATAAGGTTCCAAAATTCCAGAATATCTGTATCACTGGGTGATTTAGCCTGGAATACTTAGTTATAGCCCACCATACATCTACGCTTTCTTCATGAAGCAGCCTATAGGTTTCATTATTAGCGTCAATGTGGTTGTAGTTTTTTACAATCTGCTCCCCCATAATACTCTCTACAATAAAGGCTGTTCTATTAGAATTTTTCAAGCGAAGTTTAGTATACATCTTACGTAAGAAGGAGCGAAGTATAAATACTATAACCATCATAGGGATAATAGTAGCAAACACAATCAATGTAAGTACTGGACTTAAGGAAAGCATAAAAACAGTCACTACCACAATCTTTACAATATAAATGGCAAACATCATAACATAGTTGGAGAAAAAGTCTGCCAAGCCATTGATATACTCGGTTACACGAACCACTATTTTACCATCTGGCCTATTATCAAAATAATCAAATGATAATTGTTGCAATCTATCAAAAATATCAGTTCGAATCTGGGTAATAATCTTAAGTCCCATCTTGCCCATACTTCTAGCCTGAACAAAGGTAGATAGTATCTCCACGGCTGCTAGTAATACTAAGCCAGCTCCCACCAGTGCCAGTTGCTTGTAATCATTTTCTATTACTATTTTATCGACTATAAGCTTTAATAACCTTGGGGGAAATAAGGATACTATAGATGCAATCAGCATCATACAGCTAACCAATATCATAATTCTTTTGTAAGGGAGAATATACTTTAAGGTTCTACCCAGTTGCTTTATGTCTATCTTCTTTTCAATCTTTTCGTCTTGGAAGAAAGTATTTCTTTTAGCCATGGTTTTCACCTCCTGCCCCTGCTAACTTATCATAGTTAATATCACCAGACTGCTGCTCTTGTTGTATATTATAAACGCGGGCAAAGCTTCCTCCTAATTTCATAAGTTCTTCAAATGTTCCTCTTTCGGTTATCTCCCCATTCTTCATATATAAAATTTCGTCACAATCTACAACGGATGAGAATCTGTGGGCTGTAATAATCACAGTCTTATCCGAGAACTGCTCATAAATATTCTGAAGCAGGATACGCTCTGTGTTAACATCCAAAGCACTGGTAGAATCATCCAGGACAAAAATCGGTGCATTCTTATGGAAGGCTCTAGCGATAGATATTCTCTGCTTTTGTCCTCCTGAAATGCCAATACCTCTCTCTCCTATTATCGTTTTATATCGCTCTGCCAAGGCATCTATGAACTTATGAGCCTGGGCATCGGTGGCCGCCTTGGTTACCATTCTGCTATTGATATCAGGACTGCTATATGCAATATTTGATTCAATGGTATTAGAAAATAGGAATACATCTTGAAATACATAGGAATACATATTTCTTAAATTCTTTAGACTGTACTCTTTAATATCATGTCCATCAATGGTAATGGAGCCACTGGTAATATCACGGATACGTACCAGAGTTTTTAAGAGAACACTCTTACCTGAACCCGTCTCCCCTACTATACCTATCTTTTTGCCATAAGGAATACTAATATTAATATTTTTTAAAATCTGTTGTCCATCAATATCAAGACCCACGTTCTTTATCTCGATGTTTGGAGTATCACTACGCAGACTAGATTCTTCGCTATCAGGAACTTTGCTTTCCTGCTCCATAAATTTCTTAAGCTCCACACCTGCAATCAGCATCTGCTGCATATTAAAAATATGGTTATTCAAACCTGTAATATTATGCATAATTCGCAATACATAGGTAGAAGAAGTTAAAATAAAACCTACGGTCATGTAACCCTTAATTACTAAAACAGCGCCTATTAAGATTGTACCAATAAAAGAAATCTGCCTAATAGTATTAAAAGTTAATTCAAACTTAGATGATAACCAAATCTGCTTTAAACGTGAACTAAAAAAATTCTGGTTAGAAGTATTGAATTTTTCCTTCTCTAACTCTTCATTGGTAAAGGAACGAATGATACGAACTCCTGCTATATTTTCTTGTGTTGTTAAATTCAATTCGGCACTTCTTTCTCGAATTTCTTTAAAATTCAAACGGGCTTTTTTCTTGAATTCCATAACTGCCTTTATTAAAAATGGCATTAGAATTAGCGGAATAATCAAGAATGAAAGGTTTATAGCAGAAATCAAAATCAAGGTAGTTATCAGCATGAAAATAGTATCACCTAAATATGGAATTCTATGGGCGAATAACTCCTTAAACATAATGGTATCATGATTTAGAACCTGTAGCATCACACCAGAGTTATATCTGGAGATTGTGTCAGAATCTAGCTCCATAAGCTTACCATAGGTAAGGTAACGAAGTTCTGTCTCTAGCTTAAGTCCCACCCATTCCTGCAACAAATCACGGATATAAATTAAGCCCACACGAAGCAGTAGTAGGATGGAATAAACTATAGCAATAGAAAAAAACAACTGCATACTATGCACTTGCCCATACTTCCCACTTAAGAGGAATTTAAAAACCCCTCCACTCTCGCTAGTCACTTCTCCTTTATTAATGACATAATCAATCAAGATGCCCGATAGTATCGGTAATAATAACTCGGCAAAAATACCAGCAAAACTAAGAATTTCAGCCAAAATAGCTATAGGCATACTTTTTCTAAAATACTTGTATCCAAATTTTATAGTTTCCATCCTTATCACACCCTTATATTAATCATACTGTAATGGCTTCCATTCTAACATAGGCAAAGCAATTATCAAATGTGTTTTATTATTCATTATCTCTATTCTCTGCCTGTTTTCTGATAAAAAGTATAAAATAGACCATTGAGAATATAAAAGCACCTGCGCTAGTATTTCTTACAAGTTCTCATACAGCGCAGATGCCTAAAAAGTTTGCATTAGACAAAATCTTCAGCACAATACAAACCATTATCCCTTTAAAAATAACGTTATAATTCTATAAATTACAACAGCATAGGCTTTTTTGATATAGCCTTTATCTAACTTTCTCTATTTCTCCCGCTTTAGTAAGTGCAACTTTGGTGATAACTGGCCCAACAAGTTCGTAGATTACCGTTCCACATAATATGATTGTACGAATTTTATTGCCATACTCCGGAACTACATTCATGGCAACCCCTGCCAAACCAATAGCTACACCTGCTTGGGGTATTAAGGTTAATCCTAGATATTTCTTAACCACAGGCGCTGCATTGGAGATTTTTGCACCAAAGGCTGCTCCAAAAACCTTACCAATCACCCTGAAAATAACATATAGTAATCCAATCACTCCTACGGAGGGCAATATGGAGATATCCAGTTCTGCACCAGAAATAAAGAAAAAGAGCATAAAGATCGGTGGAGTAAAGCTGTCCACCAACTCAAAGACCTTTTCACTTTGATTTGATGTATTTACAAAGACAGAGCTCATGGCCATGCAAGCCAGCAAGGACGAAAAGCCACATATTTCGGATATTCCAATGGCAAGAAGTATCATTGCCGCTGTTAAAGATAGTCTATTGCCACGGGAAGAGTACCATTTAACACAAAATTTGAGAATAATCCCAAGTATTACACCAAATATTAATCCTCCCACAATCTCAATCAAAGGATTGAGTAAGATGCTAGCTAAAGAGGCTGTTCCATCTGAGCCTATGGCTTTCGCTATTGCAACCGATAAGCCAAAGGCCATTAGTGCCACTGCATCATCTATGGCGACAACTGGAAGTAGAGTGTTGGTAACTGGACCTTTCGCTTTATACTGGCGAACCACCATTAATGTAGCAGCAGGAGCTGTAGCTGCAGCAATGGCACCTAATACCAAGGAAAATGCCACATCATTACCGGTAACAATTAAAATCAAGTCAACTACTAAAACGGCACCCAAGGCTTCTGCTAATGCTATTATAATAGGTGATTTCCCCACTTTTTTTAAATAAGATAATTTAAATTCTGAGCCAATGGAGAAAGCTATAAAACCTAAGGCAATATTAGGTATAATCCTAAATTGCTCTACCACTTCTTTGGGTATTAGTTTTAGACAATAGGGTCCTGCCAGCAAACCAAATATTAAGTAACCTGTGACATTAGGAAGTTTTATCAGCTTCATTAATTTACCGGACAATAAACTTAAGATAATTGCTATCGCCAGATATGTATATGTATTTAGAAAGTCCAATCCTACTCACCAAGCCCTTCAACATAAGTAATAGGAATAGAAAACATAATACCTGTATTCGGAACACTAAAATCTCCAATAACTTTCTTAATGGTCTCTCTCGTTGTCAATACCTGTTCATCTTTTAAAACAAACATCATAACCTTACAGGCAACTTTTTCTTCATCTACAAGTATCCGCCTTAGCATACCAAATAAGGGCAGATCCTCCATATTTAATAAGGCAGCTGCCATACCAGTACCTTCCAGTATGGTACCTCCACTAATCCCTTCTTCCGCCAATTCCTTAATGATATCCTCCATCATTTCAATTTTTTTCAAAATAAGAACTAATAATTGCATAACTTCACCCTTTCTTTTTATTTTGTTATCTAAAAGCCTGAATATATAAGAAAGCGTATCGCTTGCGTAAGGCTTAAGCTTGCATAGCAAGCATCACTTTAACTGCACTCTAAGACACTATATAAAATTGTATACCTGATGTTATATAATGTCAAGATGACTCCAATCTCGGGATTGCATATAGACCACACCTCAATAATTCGTCACGTAGCCCATCTGGCGATAATAATTCATCACTAATAGCATCTGAGTTCATCACATAGGTATAAGGTAGTCGAAATGGCAAC
>JAAYPX010000021.1 GCA_012519565.1 Clostridiales bacterium
GTATGTGCGGTATAATATGACATACTAAAATTAAAGAACTCTCAAACAAAAGAGCGGAGGCTAAATAAGTTGATAAAACCCACTGATCATTTTCACGGTAGTGATTTAGAAATTATAGAAAAATTATATGGAATAAAAAAAGAAAACATCACAAGTTTCTCAGCTAATGTAAATCCCCTTGGCATTTCACCAAAACTAAAATCAACTTTGGCTAAGCAAATAGATATTATTATGTCTTATCCTGACAGGGAATATAGTTCCCTAAGAAAATGTATTGCTGCTTACACCAATACTGATATGGATAATATTATTGTAGGCAATGGTTCTACTGAACTTATTTCTATATTAATACAAATAAGACGCCCTAAGAAGGCTTTGCTTATCGCTCCCACCTATTCAGAGTATGAAAGGGAAGTCGCCCTGGGAGGCGGGGATACCATATACCATCCTCTGGATGAAGCTAAGGATTTTACCTTGGACCTTCCTGCTTTGGAAAAGGATTTAAAATCTGATGTGGATCTACTTATTATCTGCAACCCTAACAATCCCACTTCCACATCAATATCCCAGAAAGATATGACAGCCATCTTGGATATATGTAAGGAAAAAGATATCTTTGTTATGGTAGATGAAACATATGTTGAGTTTGCCCCTGATGTGGAAAATATAACTGCGATTCCACTGGCCAACCTATACGATAACATAATTATCCTAAGAGGTATCTCCAAGTTTTTTGCAGCCCCAGGCCTTAGGTTAGGTTACGCAATCTGTGGCAATAAAGATCTGCTAAAGGAGATAAATCAGCGGAAAAATCCTTGGACCATCAATAGCCTAGCTGCAATTGCTGGTGAAATAATGTTTACTGATAAGAAGTATATTGAAGATACCAGAGCTATGATAAATTCAGAGCGTGATAGAATATGTAGGATACTAGATACTTGTAAGAACTTAAAATATTATAAGCCAGCAGCTAATTTTGTCCTAGTTAAAATATTAAAAGAGGATATAAGCTCTTCAGATCTTTTTGAAGCCGCCTTGAAGAAGGGGCTAATGATAAGGAACTGTTCTTCCTTCCCCTTCCTTAATAATAAATTCTTCCGCTTCTGTTTTATGACGTCGGAGCAAAATGATGCTCTATTAAATATAATATTGGAAATGCTACAATAGGATAAAAGGCAGTAAGGTATAGGGTGAGTGAAATGAATTATAGAAATAGACCAATTAATATTAATTTAACTAAAGAAGAGAAGCAGCAAATGCTAGATGATATTATCTATTATTTTGCTACTGAACGGGAAGAAGATTTGGGTATTATTGCATCTGAAAAGATCCTGGACTTCTTTCTCAATACCCTGGGAAAATACACTTATAACAAAGCACTGGATGAGGCAAAAATCTGGTTTGACAGAAGAATGGAGGATGTGGAAGCAGATTTCTATGCCCTATATAAAGATTAGTTATCCATGCTAAGCCCAGCTAAGTCATCATATATCATTATAAATCACAGGTATAGGCGACTTCTGCTGGGCTATATTAAATTTAGTAAGGTCTTACTTTACTTGTTTTTTGCCGCCTCGATTTGCTCTGCCAGATCATTTAGATAAACCCATCTCTCCATCTTCTCTTCTAAGGCCTTCTCTAACTTCTCCTTATTCTCCATAAGTTCATTAAGTTTTGAATAATTGGTTGACGACTTTTCTATCTCCCTATCAACTTCTTCAATTTCCAATTCCAGTTTAGCAATGTCTTCATCAATTGTTTCATACTCCCTCTGTTCTCGATAGCTAAACTTTAACTTGGGAGCTCTTTGTTTCCAGGTCTCCATACTGGCCGACTTCTTTTCCGTAGTTTTACTATAGCTATAATCCTGTTCATTATTTTTTTCTTGACCTTGTGCTGCTATCTTATAATCCGAGAAATTCCCCTCATATTGATCGATTACCCCATTTCTTTCAAAGGAAAATATTCGGGTTGCTATCTTATCTAAGAAATATCGATCATGGGATACGGTTACCACAATCCCTGGATAGGTTTCAAGATAGTCCTCCAATATGGTTAGGGTTTGAATATCAAGATCATTGGTTGGTTCATCCAGCACCAATATATTAGGTGCATCCATTAACACCTTAAGTAGATAAAGCCTTCGTTTCTCCCCGCCAGATAACTTCGATATTAGTGAATATTGCATTGACCCGGTAAAAAGGAATTTCTCACACATCTGGGCTGCGGTTATAGTCCCCTCTGATGTCTGTATATATTCTGCTGTTTCACGAACATAGTCAATAACTCTAAGCTTTTCATCCATATATTCATTTTCCTGTGAGAAATATCCGATTTTTACAGTGGTACCCACTTCCACCAAGCCCTTATCAGCTTGTATTTTCCCAGTTATTATATTAAGTAATGTTGATTTACCGCAGCCATTGGGCCCTATGATACCTATTCTATCCTCTGGTAGTAATATATAAGTAAAATCCTCTATTAATTTTTTATCGCCATATGACTTACTTATTTCATTCAGTTCAATGGTCTTCTTACCTAGTCTAGAAGCCAAAGCATTAATCTCGACTTTACCATCAGTCTCAATACCTTTTCTATCCCGTAATGTCTCAAATCTCTCAATTCTAGCCTTTTGCTTGGTGGACCTAGCCCTGGCTCCCCGCATCATCCACTCCAATTCCATACGGTACATACTCTTTGCCTTCCTCTCAGTAGCCAGCTCCATATCTTCCCGTTCAGCCTTTAGTTCTATAAATTTAGTATAATTGCCTGGATAAGTATAGATTTTACCCTTGTCTATCTCTATAATCTTATTAACTACCTTATCAAGGAAATAACGATCATGGGTTATCATAATAAAGGCTCCACGGTATCTACTTAGATAGTCCTCTAGCCATTCCGCCATCTCATTATCCAAATGGTTGGTTGGCTCATCCAAAACCAGAATATCTGCAGGGGTAAGTAAGGTTCTCACCAAGGCCGCCCTCTTCTTTTGTCCACCGGATAAGTTTTTAGGTGATGCATTTGGGTCTTCAATTCCCAGCTTCTGAAGCATGGCATAGGCTTCACCCTCTAGATTGCGATATTCTTCCTCTGCCTTTTGATCCTTTACTACATTTTGCAAAATGGTCAAATCTTCATCAAAAGTAGGAGTCTGTGGCAGATAGCCTATCCGCACTGTTCTCCCCTTAACAACATTACCCGTATCCCCATCTTCTAGGCCAGCAATAATCTTTAATAAAGTCGACTTTCCTGTTCCATTGATGCCTATAACACCAATCTTATCGCCTTCATTTATACCAAAACTTACATTATCAAAAAGTAATCGTTCTGTATAACTTTTAGTCATGTTCTCTACGGTTAATAAATTCATAAACTCTAAACCTTTCTATATTACTGAAAATAATCACTTACTTGTACTACCTAATCCACCATTTCTAACATTTTCAGTCTCATCATCCACAGTTATTCCATATTCCACGAAGATTCCCTGGATAAAAGCAGTCCCCTCTTCAATGGTAACTGATTTGTTCTCCCTACTGTCATTGGTAATCTTACAAAATATATGTCCCTCATTATCAGAATAATAATAATCACTATCTATAATTCCAACTGTATTATTCAGCTGAATGCGATATTTAAAACCAAGCCCACTTCTTGGATAACATTTTAATACCCATCCTTCATCTATTCTAACTCTTATTCCTGTGGGTATCTTAATCATCTCCCCTGGATGTAGGGTAAATGTAAGTGGACTGAAGAAATCATAACCAGCAGACCCTACTGTTGCCCTCTTAGGCAATTTAATTCTTTCGTAGATGGCCATAACTTCTTCTCGTATACTATTATCATCCTCTGCATGAGAATTCTTATCTTCATTATAAAAACTATCAACCCAGTCTTTATAAAACTGCTCACTACTAACCTTTTGAAATTGTGCTATTTTCTTCATGTACAAACCTCTTTATCTTTTATTATACTTATAAAATTCTTCATCTTCACTTATCATTAGTAATATCTGCAGGCTAAGGCCAGTCCTCCCACTTGCCTCAATCAGGCACTTTAGTTATGGCTTAATAATTAAGGTCAGCATTCATCATGGAGAATAACTCCATAGCCGCCTTTGACATTGGATTACGATTACCTGTTATTATACAAAAATGCCTTATAGGCAACTGATGAACAAATTCTAGTTCAAACAATTCACCTTTTTCAATAGCTTCCTTGGCAAATTCTTTAACCACACAACCTATGCCAAGGTTTCTCTGGGCAAACATTACAATAATATCACTCATGGCCAATTCAAACTCAGGCCCTAGGATTACCCCTTTAGACTGTAAGAAGGCATCAATAAATCTTCTAGAACTGGTATTCCTCTCTAAACATATAATTGGAAGCTTCTCCAATTCCTTATATTCCAATCTTTTGCCTTGTAAATATTTAAACATGCTACCAGCTACAAAGGTATCCTGAATTTCCTTAACTCTAATGGTGTTGATATCTGGCTTACTTTCAAAGGGCTCACTTACTATTCCAAAATCTATCCTGCCTTCCTTAAGATGCTCTATTGTATCTGGTGTAGGGGCATTGGTAACAATAACCTTAATACCAGGAAACCTTTCATGGAACTTCTCCAGATAAGGAAGCAGATAGAATTTTAAAGTCATATCGCTGGCTCCAATTCGAATCTCACCATGCTCCAAATCAAGCATTTTTCTGAATTTTGTTTCTCCAATCTGAATAAATTCATAGCCCCGCTGAACATAACTAAATAGAACTTCTCCTTCAGGCGTTAGTTTAACTCCTTTTGGAATACGGATAAATAATTTGCTTCCCAAATTTGATTCTAAAATCTTAATAGCCTGACTAACAGCTGGTTGTGAGACGCACAACTCCTCTGCTGCTTGGGTAAAACTCCCCATCTTAGCCACATAGTAAAATATCCTGTAATATTCAAGATTGATATTCATTTATATAAAATCTCCTATTTTCCCTAATCCTTTGGGCTTGTTACCATTAGTATCATCCAGGGAATCTATCCAACCTATAAGCTCTTCTAAAAGCCTAATACACTCTTGTCCACTTTCTTCTCCTACCACGGTGAAATTATCCCCAGGATATCTGGCATCGTAGTAGAAATCTCCAAGCCATTTATAATCTTTTGAATCTAGGGGGCAGTCTGGAAATTTAGTCTTAATCTTCTCAAGCATGCTTCTTAAGTTATGGCTTTTCAGTAATCGAATGCAATCTTCATCATCTATAAAATACTTTTCAATTACAGCCTTAAATAATTTTTCTGCTGCCTGGGATGCCATGGAGGCTACCCCATTAAAGTTCCCTATCTCCCTAGCTATATCAAGACTATTCTTAGCATAGAGATAATCATTGTAGCCAGTACCGTAATAAGAATTCAATCCTTTTTCCATATTACTATCCCCTCCTCCATTACTTGTTTTAAAAATAATGATTTGCCAGTTTTAATCTCATCAATAGTGTAAAATATGGCATCGGTAGCAACGCTATTAATTGGTTCCGCTAGGGCTGAAGCAATATCCCCTCTAAGCAGTTGGTCTGGTTTCTCCCTGGTGATTATTAGTAAATCTATATCACTGGTAACTTTTAGTTTACCATTAACACAACTTCCAAATAATACAATTAACTCTAAGGTAGTAATATCACTCTTCAATATATAATTCATATCTTTCTTTAGTTTATTTAAAAATCTATTGGGTAAATTTAAATTCTCATAAACTCTATTTTGCTTTATATCCTTCAACTAATCATCCCCCTTGCTACCTATCTTGCCTTTGAACCTACAAATCAATACTCTTATCTACTCTATTATACTATATAGAATTATTCAAGTAAATTAATTAAGCCATTATGCTATCTGGTTTAAGATAAAATTAAATATAAAATATAAAGAATATGCAATATTTACAGTATAAATAAAGGCAGTATAAAATAGAGGTAATATATGATAGTGACAATATAAAAGAGAGGCAATGTAAAAGAGAGACAATGTAAAAGAGAGACAATGTAAAAGAGGCCCTTGCAAAATATATATGGGGAGAATGTAAATAACCGTTACCCTAATATATTGCAAGGGCCTCATCAATCTATTAAAAGTAGAAGCAACTTCCTCTTAACAGCTTTTCTGCTTCTATACTTTTCAATTATACTTAAAGATTTAATAAGGTGAAAGACTTACAGAGCTGAAAAAGTCTAACGGGTAGTAAGCATATTATTATAAGCAGAATCATCAAAGGCCCACTGTGCATTGACATGAGTTGTTGAGCCAGAATACTGGGCAGCAGCATCCCCATTGGATGTTCTGCCATAACCATCCAGTTTCATACCAGTACCTCGGTTAACGATATAGTAGTAACCATTTGAAGCTTCCACAAGGCTCCATTGAGCATTGACATGGGTTGTCGAGCCGGAATACTGGGCGACAGCATCACCGTCAACGGTTCTGCCGTATCCGTCCATCTTCATTCCAGTTGCCTCATTCACCAAATAATAATAGGAACCAACCGGTACCAGTACCCACTGAGCATTGGGATGAGTAGTATTGGCATATTGAGATACCTCTGCTCCGTTACTAGTTCTACCCATTCCATCCAGATACATATTGGTACCACGGTTTCTAATTCTTCTAACAGCATTGGCATTGATTACACAGTTAGTACTAGTATAATGATTAAGAGCCACTCCACCATAAGTTCCTCCCAGAACTTTTACATTATCACTATTCTGTAATAGAATACTGTGGTTAGTACATCCACGGATATATACTTCTTTAACTGTAACATCTCTAATATCGCTAACTGTGAAGAAGCCTCTACCACACTCAACAGCTTTGATATAATCAACGGTTATATTCTTGCAGTAATTAGCCAAACGGAAACCTGCATATCCACCATTATAACTGCAACGATAAGCATCAACTGAACCAACACTACCATTGACAGTTTTATTTAATAATACTCCACATTCACCGCAATTCCTAGCTACAATACCATCTACATAACAACCATCTACACCATAGGTTTCAAGACCATGGCTACTGCAATTTTCAAAAGTACAGTTTTTAACTGTCACATTATATACCCAGCGGCCATCTTCATAAGGACGGCTAGGATGACTATCAATCCTAATTCCAATAGTTCCACCTGTAATATAAATGTTTTCAAAATGAAGATCGCTGGCTCTACTTAGGCGGAAGCCATATCCTCCGTTGGTGTTATCTAAGGACAAATCATATACTTTAATATTTCCTGTTCCCTCACGGTGAAAAGCTGTTCCTCCGTGGGTGTTTTTCAGCGAATTATTATTGAAACGTAGTGTTAAATCCCCTGAAAGTGCTATAGTGCTAGTTAGATTCCCACTGCAATATATTTGAATTACTCTGTTGCCACTACTATCATTAATAGCCCCTTGAATAGCATCCGTTAGATTTGTGGAACTTCCTCTGGTTACATTATGAGTCTTCCAGTAATATAGGTTTCCACTTTTCCAGACCTCATTTTCGGCTGCATAGGCAACGTCTGTAGAGTTCACAAAGAATAAGAATATAGCAAATAAAAATAAACACTTTAAATACTTCACAATTTTACCCCCCTGAATTATTTAATATTATTCTAAATCTGTGCATTAAAATTATCGCAAACATGTTAATTTAGTCCATAAATTTAGGATGAATCAATTAATCTCACGTAAACGATTTTCATTTACTATACCTCCCCCTTAAAGCTTCACTAAATATATCTATGATGATGACTGTATTTATGATACAGAATATGCAAATCATTTATAATTAGTCCTATTTATCGTACAAGTCATAAGGGCTTTAAAATACAAAAAGAACTCCATTATAGCACTGTTTATAATACTTAATGGAATTCTTATATATCTCTTATTACTTATTCTTTCAAACATATAAAATAGTTTTTACTTATTTCTTTTCTTAAACAATTTTAGACGATTATAATTATTATCAGGTAACAATCCTATACAAATAAAGGCGATTGAGATTCCAATTACACTTCCTTTTAGTAGCTCAGGAGCAGAAAATACCGTATTTAATAATCCATAAATTGCCATCAAGAAAAGTCCTATTCTTGTTTCATTCCTCATATTATAATTTTTCATGGTATATACCTCTTATCTTATTATTAATATCTAATATACAGTATAACAATTCAAACTATAACCTTTTTTGGTATTTATGTTATCCTTTACCTTGAACTAGATATATTAGTGAATAGAAAATATTCTATCCCTTAACTGCCCCTCCAATTGTCATAGCATTCTCCACTTGGCGGCTAAAAATTACATATAAAAGCACAGTTGGTAGGCTGGCAATCACCATAGTGGCCCCCATAGCTCCCCAATCCGTTGTAAAAGTTCCTTGGAGAAACAGTATTCCCAGCGGTAAAGTCTTTAGTCTCTCATCAAATACCAATACATTGGCTAAAATAAATTCATTCCATGCACTTAGGAATATATAGATTACCAATGTAGCTGTAGCAGGACGAACTAATGGTACGATTATTCTAAAAAAGGTCTTATATATATTGGCTCCATCTATGCAGGCTGCTTCTTCCAATTCCACAGGAAGTCCCTGAAAGAAACCATAATAAACTAGGGTAGCGAAGGATAAGTTTATGGCCGTATAAGCAGTTATTAGCCCCCATCTGGATGTATCCAGATTCAGATTACTAATCATTCGAGAAATAGGAATTAAAATTGCCTGAACCGGTATAAACATCCCTAAGGATAGATAGGCTCGTATTAAACCCCTCCCCTTCCATTTCATTCTAGCTGTTGAATAGGAAAAGAGTAAGGCCAGAAATATGGTAATAATTACAGTTGCTATGGATACAAGGACACTATTTAAAAAATAGGTCGGTACATCATAATTGGACCAGGCCTTACTATAATTTTCAAATCGAAGTGTAGTTGGAAAACCAAAGGGATTTGTTACAAAAATCTCACTATTATTTTTAAAAGAGTAAAATAGCAGCCAAATTATAGGATACAAAGATATAACTGCATATAGCCAGCAAAATCCTTGGAATATTATTTTAATGGAGGTTTGAAGTACTTTATCTTTCATTCCGTCCCCTCCTTAATCATCTTTTGATCTTAAAATTAGATTGATAACCACCAATACAATTAAACACTCCAAAACCAAAATACTAGCAGCTGCCATACCATAACCATAACGGTATTCACGAAAGGCTGCTTTATACATAATATAAGTCAAGGTATGGGTTGCGTTTCCAGGCCCCCCCTTAGTCATAACAAACATTTCTGTAAAAGCCTTTACACCTCCAGTTAAGGATATAATAAGGCAAGTACGATATGTAGGTTTTAATAAAGGTATTGTTACCTTTGCATGGGCTTTAATTACAGTAGCCCCATCTATCTTAGCTGCTTCAAAATAATCATTTGGAATAGATTTAATTCCTGCCATGATTAAGGCAAACTGATACCCCATCCATTGCCAGGCATTCACAAATGCAATGGCGTAGATTGCTTTATTTCTGTCCCCAAGCCAATTCTGCTTGTATGATATACCCAGGGCTTGAAAAAGACGATTAAGAAGGCCATTATCTGCATTATAGATTGCAAGCCACAATTGACATACAACAGTAACAGATAATACAACAGGTATGAAATAGGCCACACGTAGAAAATGTCTGCCTTTTATTTTCTCATTAGAGACAAGTAGAGCAAAAACACTTGCAAATATCATCTGATATAAGGTAATTACTCCAGCGAAAATCAATGCGTTTTTATTGGCTATTTTAAAAACTGTATCTTTAAATAATGTAGAATAATTCTTAGGCCCTACGAATATACCAGGCCCTAATCCATTCCAATCATAAAAACTCTTATGGAAAACTTGAATGATGGGATAAAAGACCATAACACTAAAAACTAGGAGTGCAGGTACTGTAAATAGAAATATGGCTAATTTATTGGAATAGAACTTTTTCATAGATCATGCCCCTTTTATGTTCCTATGTTAAGAGCCGCAATACAAAGGCTTCACCTAACTGTATGGCGGCTCATAAATCTTAAATATCTTTGTTACTTAGCTAAGGATTTAGTAAGCTCTGTTACGAATTCTTCTGGTGTATAATCTGGCACTAATAAATATTTAGTCTGATCCTCTAGTGATGTCTTAAAGGTCGCATTAGTTAGATGCCAATCAAATTTCGTAATGCTTTGTATATTTGGAATTGTCTCTTCCAGTTTCTTCATCATAGGAGGAAACTCTACCTCAGGTGTAACATCTACATTCAGCGCCACCAAAGCTGTACCACGATACTTAACTTTTGCTTCACAGTATTTCTCAGAGATAAATGCTGCAACTTCTGCTGCCAGTTCTGCATGTTTTGAATTAGGATTCACTCCATAGCCTGATGCTGCTCCTCCACCAGACCAAATAGCTTTTCCTGCTTCATAAGAAGCTTCATCATAGGAAGGGTAGAACATCCAGTCCACCTTATCTCCTAAGACATTGGTTGCATCTGTCATATACCATTGGCCATTAAGGAACATAGCCGCCTCACCATTTAGAAACATTTGAGAGGCTTGATCATAATTACTAAAGGAAACACTATCTTGAAATATACCAGCCTTAACCAGCTTATTCATCATTTGAGCTGCATTAACATATGCTTCTTCACTGGGCAAGCCCTTACCATTATCTAATTTAGCAATACCTCCTGCATCCCATCTCGTTGCAAGAACATCATAGAAAGCTGCTGTAATCCATCCCTCAGCACCGAATAGGGCCATTGGTACGATACCATTACTCTTAAATACTTCTATTGTAGTAAATAATTCATCAAAGGTGGTTGGAACCTTTACATTGTATTGTTCAAATAGGGCTTTATTATAGTACCAAACAACGTATTCATTACCTGCATAAGGGAAAGCGTAAATATTACCATCTTCGTTATAGAGAATATTTTGTGCACTTTCAAATACCCTATCTATAAAACCTGTCTCTTTCGCAATCTCATTTAAAACCATTATATTGCCAGATGTTTTAAAGTTTTCAATTTGAGCCAATGCAACTTGATAGATATCAGGTAGATTTCCCGTAGCTGCATAAGTCATTAATTTTTGTCCGTCATCTTGAGCCTGAACCTCCAGTTCCAAAGTTACATGAGGGTATGCTTCTTTTAATTTTTCCACGGCATAATCATAAGGAACTTTTGTATCATCGTCCGCATACTGGGCATAAATTCGCAAACTAACAGCTTCCTGCTGGTCGGATTTTCCTTCATCATTTGAATCTTTATCACTTTTCCCTTTATTTTTTTCATCATTTTTCACTTCATCATTTACTGTACTTGTTGATTTATCATCTTGTGCCTTTTGATTGCTTTTATTCCCGCAGCCAACTAGTAATGTAAGACAAAGAAGTAAACTAATTATTGATACCAAAATCTTTTTCATAAACCTTATCCTTCCTTTCCATTATTGCACTGCTTAATCATACAATAAGTATAGGATAATTTTGTCATCCGTTCTACGGAATTTCCAAAATATATTGGTACTTTCAAAAAATTATTGTTTATAAATAATAGTACTGGGTAAATATCCATAGTATTTTTTAAAACATTTACTAAAATAGCTAGTGTCATTATACCCCACAGCATAAGCAACATAGGATAATTTACAATTCTTGTGCTGTATCATATCTTTGGCCTTTTCCATACGAATTTTTGTTATGTAATCACTAATGGTCATATGATATTCCTGTTTAAACATTCTTCTAAGATAAGTTTGGTTCACCAGTAGCTCCCTGGATAAATCACCAATGGTTAAATCAGGATTACTATAATTCTCCTCTATATATCTTCTTACCTCTTTGGCAATAATATAGGATTTGGTATCTTGATGTTCCTTTTGATATTGAATTGCCCGTAAATAGCAATCGCAAACAAACTTTCTCTTTTCTAGATGGGAAATTTCTTTATTCAAATAGCTGTATGGGTGAAAATCTTTACCGAAAACATCATCAATATTTCGCCCCTTCTTAACAATATAAGAAAATAAAATGCTAAGAAGGCTAGTATAGATCATATTGGCAAATTCTATACTCTTGTATTCCTCAATCCGATTTAATTCTTGCTCTATTAAAGAACAAATAGCATCGTAATCCAATAGTTCCAGATTGCGGTTAATTGCATTGACAAAATCGGTAGAATAAAACTCCCTTTTTTCACTATAAATCATCTTTTTATAGTCATATATTTTTGATTGATATTCATAATATCGATTGCTTAAAGCAATTAAGGTTTGATAATAAGCATCTCTTAGCTTCCTAGTTCCAATACAGTAGTCACTTATTCCTATGCTTACTTCAAAGCCTATGTAATTTTTAGCCAAAGCAATAAAATCCTTGAATTCGTACCCTTGATATGAAGCCATGGCTTCCTTTGATTTAAAGTTTAGGATAGTAACTATATTCCCTTCAAAATCATGGAAAACTTCATAATCACCTTCTAGCTGTATCATATTTTTTAATAGAGAGGTCAACACCTGTTTCCATTTTATAATTTCTTCTGGTTCCACCTTATTCTCATAAATGTGGATCTGAATAGTAACTACTAAGAAGTATTGGTATCTTAACGAAGTCAGATGATGGGAAGCACTGGATGTGTTACGGGAATAAATTAATTGACGCAGTGATTGCAAATTGCCTTCTTCCCTAACCTCATCAATTTCCGCTTGATGTTCCAGCACTCGATTGATATTGTCTTGTAGTTTTAGTAAGGTGATAATAAGTTCCTCTTTTTCAAAGGGTTTTACAATATAATCACAGACCCCTAGCTTAACCGCTTTTCTTGCATATTCAAACTCACTATTTCCAGTTATTAAGATAATAGCCGCTTCCGGATTTTCTCTTAAAATAGCTTCAGACAATTCCAGACCATCCATATGGGGCATGATAATATCTGTTAATATAATGTCTGGTTGATATTTCTCATAGAGAGCCAGTGCCTCCTTACCATCCTTGGCCTCACAGCAAGCTTCAAATCCATAGGCATTCCAGTCAATAAAATTACGTAAATACTCACGATCCACAGGCATATCATCCACTATCATGATTTTAATCATATCATTCCTCTCCCATACATTCTATTGCCGGCATTAAAATCTCAACCTCCGTACCTTCCCCTAATTGACTTAGTATAGTAACTCCATATTCTTCACCAAATATTAATTTAATCCTATGATTTACACTATATAAACCAAACCCCCCTTCTGGTTTATTATGTAAAATCTTGTCACATCCTTCACTGGTAATCCCTACTCCATTGTCCTTAATCACAAATCGCAACAAGTTATCTTCCTTCATGCCCATAACATGAATTTCCCCTTCTCCCTCTTTACATTTAAGACCGTGATAGATGGCGTTTTCAATAATGGGCTGTAATGTAAGCTTGGGAATTAAATTATCTAACATAGAATCATCCACCATAATTGAATAATGAAACAAATCCCGGTATCGTATCATCTGCAATTCCAAGTAATCTTCTACTATTTTAATCTCTTGCTTTATTGTTACGATTTCCTTACTATCTGATAGGGAATTTTTATAGTAATCAGCCAAATGTTTAACTGCCCTTCTTGCCTCCACATGCCGATTCATCTCTGATAGTTTAAGCACGATATCTAAGCTATTATACAAAAAATGTGGCTTAACCTGTTCATGTAGTAAGGATAATTCATATTCCCGTTTCTTTCTAGCTTCATAATCTACCTTAGCCAGTAATTCCTCTACTTGCTCTGTCATATAATTAAAGCTACTGCCTAATTGACCAATCTCATCCTCACTTTTAAACCGAAATCGCAATTTCATATTGCCACTGGCAATCTCCTCCGCTCCATTCTTTAACTTCATCAATGGAGCGGTAATAATTCTGGATAAATAATTGGACAAAACAAATTCAAATAGGATAACAGCGATTGCAATAAACAGTACCAAATGAAAAATCTTATTACTATCCACGTTAAATTCATCAAGATCAGTAATACCAATTAAATTCCATCCATATTCAGTTAGCTTATAGCTGGAAATATAGTAATTCCTACCTTGATACTTTGTCTCTTCATTTACCAAATTGTCATCTAATAGATTATCAACATCTGAAGTTTTTATATGTTTTGATGATAGGACAGAGCTAATTAGCATATTATTTTCATCAACCAGTCTATAATTTATCAATTGATTGACTAGGTTACTTTCTATGACACTGATATCTACATTTAAAAACAAAAATCCTAAGGTCTCTCCAGTATGAATCTGCACCACCTTTTTTCCCAATGTAAGAACAGGTATGGTCGTATCTTGAACTAGGAACTTCCTTGCTTCACATGGAAACCAAATAGATTTACCGCTGGTTCCCTGTAATTTTTCTAGATGCCAGGAAGCTTGTAACTCAGCCTTATTAATCTGTAATGTGTTGTCTGATGCAAATACCTGCATATCTTTGCTAATGAATGCAATGGAATCCACTTCGTCAAATACGATTTGTGCCACATATAATTCATTGATAATTGCCTTTTGTTCTGCCAGCATTATAGTTTGGGATGGCCCAAGACCATCCATAACTTTATTAATGTTTACTGTCAAGTAGTTTGAACAATTTTCCGTATCCTTTAGCACCCTTGTTATTCTATCTCCAATAATTAAACTTGCATCTTCTACACTCTGCCTTGTCCTCAAATTCACGGTATCCTCATATACCCTGGTAATCAAGATAGCAAAAATAACTACAGGCAATATGGCAACCACCATATTAATCAACAATAACTTCTGTCGAAGCATCATCTTAGTATGTAATCTTCTTAATTTTGAAAACATCCAAGCTCTCCTACCTAACCATCATATTGAAACTTCTGCTTTCTTTATTCACTGGAAATCAACCATAGATTATGTTATTTTGCATAACAAATCATGGTATACTCTGTATTATTATAGCAAAATCTATAGAATTTTTATATGGAAAAACAGAAATCCTTTCGTACTATTCAAAATTTATGATAGAGGTTATGAGCTTGCATACCTACTGTCTTGCAAATTGAATAATTTAGCATACTCTCCCTTTTGATCCATCAATTCTTCATGGGTAAGCTCTTCCAGTATTCTTCCATCAGCTAGAAAGATTATCCTATCTGCCAAGGTTAGACTAGAAAGCCTGTGAGAGATTAATACAGCGCTTTTCCCATCCATTAATTCAGATAATTCCACACCCTGCTATCTCCAATTAGCTTATCCATATGGTCTAATCGGTCTTGTGAATTTTCCCTTATATGGGTACTATTGTATATTTTGTAGAGCTATATGTCGAGAATAGAATATTTACCTTCTATTTCATGAAACAAGCTAATACATCTATCATATAGGGATGAAATATTCATTAATTCTCCATTTAGCAGTTTATCCTTAGTTGCCAGTGCTAAATCAAACAATTCCTGGGATATTTCATTGTTTTTATAAGCTTGCATTTTTTTCGCATATTTTTTACCTCCACTTAATATTACTTAAGCAACGCAAAATGTACTTTTGTATGCATATTGCAGGTTAGTTATTTTTTAATTGCAAGTTACTATTATTGGCAAATCAAGCAAAATTTAGTTTGCTGGTTTTAATCTACCAAAAGAGGCTGTTACAAAATTACATCGGGTAGAAAGGTATACCCTTATATACTTTGCAACAGCCTCGGGATAAAATTTCATCCATATATCATATATCATCATTTAATATTACCATCTCTATTCAGGTAGTGTCTTATTGTTCTTGTAATCATACCAGATTTTAGGTCTTAACCCCCTCTTTCTTCCGAGAGCATATTAGGCTCTGTAGCACGATAAAAAAGCAGAGCATTGCAGCCCGTGTAATTTGTGGCCACCACGGATCCTGGATACCTATTGCCGTAACAATAAATAATACGATTCCGTTTGCTAATACCCCAAACAGAGTACCGAAGATATTACCTACACCGCCTGTCAATAATGTTCCACCAATGATGGAAGAGGCGATAGCATCCATTTCAAGGCCTGTTGCCTGCTGAACAGAGCCAGACCGTGTATGGAAAAGATATAGGAAACCGCCAATCCCTGCCAGCAGACCACAAAGCAAATGGGCATAGAATCTAGTTCTCTTGACGTTAATACCAAGCATCAAGGCACTTTGTGAATTTCCACCCACAGCATAAAAGCTCCGCCCAAGATTCGTTTTCCTAAGCATCCAGAACATCAGAAATACGATAATAAGTGCAACTACAACTCCATATTCCAGCTTAGATTGTATGAATACTCCCTTCCTATTGACATCACCCAGAAATGGTATCATAATCCTTGCACCTGACAACTTCTCAAAACCTGCATTATTAACCTGAATCTGATTGACTTCTATCAGAGCAACCAAACCTCGCCCCAGAAACATGCCAGCTAGAGTTACGATAAAGGGCTGCATCTCCATATATGCAATAAGGAAACCTTGAATCACACCGAACGTAAGACCAATAGCCAAGGCAAGAAGTAGAGATGTGAAAAAATTAAAACCATACTTATTAAGACATACTATACAGGATGTACAGATAAGGGCGGTAGAACCGCCAACGGAAATATCAATGCTACCCGTTATCATTACGATAGAAAGTCCACAGGCAATCACAATCAGTGCTGCGTTTTCATTAAAGAGGTTAAAGAGCATCTGTACCTTATTAAAGCCCTTATCTCCAAGAAAGATTATTGCCAATGCATAGACTACAAAAAACAGTGTAATTGTTATAGTCAGAAGAAAGGTTGTATCGCTCATTGTTATATTCTGTTTTAAGTTTTTAATACCTTGGGAACTCTCAGTTCCTTGGGTATTATTCAATTTCATCATATCTAACCTCTCTCCTTTCCACTGCCAATGGTTAATCTTGAAAATACAGCTTTACTACCAAAGAAGTTTTTCACTACTGGTGTCTGAATGGCTACCAGTATGATAATAATTACAGCCTTAAATACAGGGATAGCATTGGTATTAACATTAAGGGTAATAAGCATAGAGGTCAATGTCTGTATTGTATATGCTCCGATAATAGAGCCAGTCATATTAAATTTACCGCCGCCCAGTGAATTGCCTCCAAGGGCGACCGCCAAGATAACATCCATTTCAATGCTAGGCACTATGGTATACGGATTTACCGTCTGTACCCTACTTGACTGAACAAAACCAGCGATTCCGACGCAAAATCCCAATATAACATATGTTAAAAACTTAATCCGTTCAGGATTAAGACCGTTCAGACTAGAAGCTTTATCATTAATCCCTACAGCCCGGGTGTACAGACCTAGATTCGTCTTTTTCAGTACTAAAAATGTTACCGCAACAACGAGAAGTGTAATTAGTATAGGTGTTGGAATAGCTATACCCGGAAAGAAATTACCATAATACCCAAAAGAACTTACTGCTTTGGGTTTAAGTCCCCCCATAACCATGGAAGCGATGGAACGGCCTGCTGTAAATAGGATAAGCGTCGCTACCATAGGCTGTATGTTAAACTTCGATACTAGGATACCATTAAAGGCTCCACAGGCCATACCAGCAAGACAGCCAAGTATAAACGCAACGATGATAGGCGCATGAAGTTCTGTGGGCTGGGTTTCGTTCCCGCACAAGACTCGCATAATCACTCCTCCCACAATTGCTACTGTAGCTCCTACACTGATGTCCTGTCCTCTGGAAGCGGCTGTGACAAGGGTCATACCGATCGCGAGAATAACAAGTTCTGTCGAGTTATTTAGAATATTGATTAAATTACCAATTAAAACTGGATTGCCAGCACTATCTCTACCCAAAGTGATTCTTAAAAAGCCTGGATTAATGAATACATTGATTAGCAAAAGGAAGGTAAGAAAGGCGATAGGGATAAACAGCCTATGCCTGACCACTGCTTTAAAAACCGATCCTGAAACCTTAGATCCATGCACCTTACTTTTTCTCGTCATTTTGACTTACACCTCCCGCTATAGTATACATAATCTTATCCTGCGTCATATCCTCCCCCTTAAGCTCTCCAACAACATGTAGGTCACGCATAACAATTAATCTGGAACAGGTCCGTAACATCTCCTCTATCTCGGAGGAAATAAATGTTATACTCATGCCCTCAGAGGCGAGCTTAAGTACCAGCTTTTGAATTTCTACTTTAGTACCAATATCAATTCCCCTTGTCGGCTCATCAAGAATAAGATAGTCAGGATTAGTAAGTAGCCAACGGGCAAGGATTACCTTTTGCTGATTCCCACCAGATAAGGAACTTATTGGAGTGTCCATAGAAGCGGTTTTGATACCAAGAAGACGGATGTACTCTTGGGCAAAAGCTTGAGCCTGAGCCTTAGTGAAAGGCCTGAAGAAACCTCTCATAGCCTGCAAGGCAAGCACAATATTTTCTCGGACGGATAATTCACCGATAATCCCGTCCCGCTTCCGATCTTCAGAAAGATACCCAATCCCTTTCTTCATCGCTTTGATTGGTGATGTGATATTTACGCTTTCCCCTTTGATTCGCAGCTTGCCTTTTATAATTCTATCTGCCCCAAAGATTGCACGGACACATTCGCTACGGCCAGAGCCCAGCAGACCTGCAAAGCCTGTTACCTCACCCTTATATGCTGTGAAATCAAAAGGTCCTATACCAGATGTGCTTGTAAGCCCTTCTGTTTCGATGATAGCCTCCTTCAATTCATCGCTTTCAGGCTGTACTTCCCTATGTATTTCTGCCAAATCACCAAACTCTTTACCCATCATTTTGGCAACCAGTTCAACCTTGGGCAAATCTTTCGTATCATACTCCCCGATAAGCTCTCCGCCCCGTAAAACTGTTATCTTATCACATATTTCATACATTTGGTCCAGAAAGTGGGTAACAAAAATAATGCCTACTCCTCTACTCTTTAACTTACGCATCAGCTCAAACAGCTTGGCAACCTCCTGTTCATCCAAGGATGAAGTGGGCTCGTCAAGGATTAGCACCTTGCAATCCATATCAATAGCTCTGGCAATTGCAACCATCTGCTGAACTGCTATGGAGCAGTTAGATAGTTGCTTAGTTGCTCTTACCGATATCCCAAATGAACTTAAGATGCCTTCTGCCCTTCTGTTCATCTCTCTCCAATTAACAAATAAAGAATTGTTTCTTCCAATAAATAAATTTTCGGCAACCGTTAAATTTGGGCATAATGAGATTTCCTGATAAACTGTGCTGATCCCTAGCTTTTGAGCTTCTTGTGGTGACTTGATGGTAACAGGCTTACTGATACCTTTAATATATATTTCACCACTATCCTTAGTGTAGACTCCAGTTAGAACCTTAATTAAGGTTGACTTGCCAGCACCGTTTTCGCCCATCAATGCGTGTATCTCACCTTCACGTAAAGTGAAATTAACATTTTGTAAGGCCCGTACACCAGGAAAGCTTTTATATATCCCTTGCATTGTGAGAACTGTGTCTTGCATATTTATAATATTCAAACCTCCCTCTGGGATTATTTAGACTTAAATAAAAATGCACGGTTCCAGAATCTGCGAACAATATTCACATACCCTGTGCCGTGCATTTTGAGATTAATATAGCTAGCTTTCATGCAGGCTTTCATTCTTCCTGTATTTAAATTCTAGCTCGGCATATTTAATACATATATTAATAGGAACGGGCATCAATCATTTCCTGAGTAATAGTGTCACAGTCAAACACTTCCTCATCTACATATGCGTTCTTTTCTACAGTCTCACCCGCCTCAAGCTTATTAATAAGTTCAACAATACGTGGACCATGAAGAGGATTACACTCTACATCAAGGTTAAATTCACCAGCCAGCACCTTCTCTAAAGCCCATTTGTTTGCATCAAAGGCAATAACCTTAACTTCGCCGTCCCTTCCATATGTAATACCAGCGGCATCCATTGCATCACAGGCACCACGGGCCATATTGTCATTCTCTGCGTAAATAACGTTGAATTTCTGACCAGATGCAATAAGATCAGCAACAGCCTGCTTAGCCAATGTTTCATCCCAACCCTTCATATTCTGGTTGAAGACTATTTCCCAGCCATTTTCACTTGCACCATCTTCGATTGCCTTAGAACGACCTAGCTGTGCAGAAGAACCTGTATCCCCTCCTAACACAACAATCTTATAGCTATCCAGCTTCTGATTCTTAAGCCACTCAACAGCTTTTTTACCTTCAGCTTCAAAATCGGAGCATACCATGGCTGTATAAAGCTCTTCAGACAAATCTAGTTTTCGATCCGCCATAATAAAAGGTATTCCTGCTTCCTTTGCAGCCTTTGCCACGTCCTCCCAGCCTGCTGATTGAAGTCCTAATACAATAAGATAATCAACCTCTTCTTGGATTAGTTGCTGTGCTTGAGAAATCTGTTTTGCATGATCACCCTCGCCAAAAACCATTTTTACCTGAAAGCCCGCTTCATTGAATGCTTCGTTAAATGATTTTGTATTTGCAGTACGCCAGTCCGACTCATTGGCGTTAGTCTGCACTATACCGACAGTAATGGTCTTACCTTTATCGTCTGATGTAGTTTTGTCCTCCTTCTTGCATGCTACTAAGGAGAGCATGACTACCAATACCAAAACGAAAGGGATTAATTTCTTCATAGATATCTCCTCCATTTTCTATTACTGACTAAAATGAATTTACTTCACTTATAAGTATATTTTATTTTAGTAAGTAAAAATACGGAAATTACTCCGATGTTGGTAATTATTTTTACTGTATTTTTCATCCCTTTTCCGATTTGGTTAAGATTTCTATGTTTTTGGTTTGTTTTTTTAATAACTCCGCCCTATCCGTTCAACACTAGCATTCTCTGCCTCAAAAACCCTCTCCTCCACAAAGTAGGCTCTATCCACCTCTTCTCCATTTTCAAGGCATTTTATTATCTCTGCTATCAAAGGTCCTTGAAGGGGATTGCATTCAATATCTACATTTATTAGCCCTTCCTCCATCTTATCAAAAGCTTCTGATACGGCATCGAAGGATATTATTGTAATCTCACCCTTAACACCGCAGGTTAAACCTGCTTCTTGGATTGCCTCTATTGCACCAAAGGTCATATCATCATTTTGCGAAACCACTACATCAATATCCTCATACTCTTGTAGAAACTTTTTCATAACCTCCTTCCCCTTCGCTTTAGTAAATTCACCACTTTCCTTTGCGAGAATATGCCAGTTGCTATGACTTTTAGCTATATCCTCAAATCCCTTTGAACGACCGATTTGGGCTGTTGAATTTAAGGTGCCTTCAAGAATTACAATGTTGATAGTATCTATATCCTGCTCATCCCCTGTCTGCCCCACTTCTTCTCCCGTTAAGGAAGCATTGCCTATAGTCTCTTTTCCTTGGGCTGCATCATTCATATTTATCTTCTTCTCTAGATAATTCTCCAGCCATTGACCTGCCCTTCTCCCTTCCTTATACTTATCTGTTCCCACACATGTGACATATAGACTATCATCCTCTGTATCGATCATGCGATCTACTATGATAACTGGAATACCTGCTTCCCTTGCCTCAGTGAGTACTGTATCCCACCCTGTTTCAGTTACTGGAGCAATTACTATATAATCTACCTCCTGGAATATAAATCTGCGTACATCCTTAATCTGATTTTCCTGCTTCTGCCTTCCATTACTGTAAATCAGAAAGAAACCGTTCTCTTCCGTCAATGCACTCTGGATTGACTTAGTATTTGCTGTCCGCCAATCCGATTCTGAGCCAAGCTGAGAGAAACCTACAACAATCAAATCAGAAGCTATCTCATTACTACTATCCCTTTCATTATACTGTAGAAGCTTACTAGGCCTAAGACTGCAACTGATAAGGGCAATAGGAATGGATAGAAATATCACTAATATAATTATAAGTTTTTTATTCATACTCCACCTCATCTCTCTGCCAATCTTGCCGGTATTCGAATCATAATTACAGTGCCTTCTCCCCTTTTACTATTAATAGTGAGGCCATACATACTTCCATAGTTAAGTTTAATCCGTTTATTGACATTGGCCAAGCCAAAGCCTGTATTCTGCTCACTCCCTAGCAAGCCCAATCCCACTGCATTTTTTAATTCCTTTACTTCCTCTTCGTCCATACCTATTCCGTTATCAATCACCCAGAAGCATATATCATTACCTAACATCTTTCCAGTAACTGTTATCTTTCCTCTAGCCCTTATCATTTTAATCCCATGGTATAAGGAATTCTCAACTATCGGCTGTAGTGTCAGCTTTAATATCTGATATTGATACAGCTCTTGTGGGATATCAATTTCATAATCTAAGATATTACTATAGCGGGACTGCTGTATCTGTAGGTAGCTTTTGATGTGTATTACCTCTTCCTGTATAGATATGAAGTCTTTCCCCTTACTAACAATAATCCTGAAAAATTCAGATAGGGATACTACAATGTCTATGGCTTCCCTATACTTATTTCCTTCTATTAGCCATATAATCGTATCCAGAGTATTATATAGAAAATGGGGATTAATCTGTGCCTGCAACAACTTTGATTCCATATGTCTTAGGTTTTCTTGCTCCTGCTTAATGCTATCTACCTGTTGTTGTAGTTTCATAGCCATATAGTTAAAGCTATCAGATAGCAAACCCAGTTCATCATGGTTATCACAGAAGGACCTTGCTGTAAAATCACCCTTAGCTACCAATGCAGTCTTATCGCATAACATCTGTATAGGTTTAGTTATACTGTCTGTTAATAGGACATTCATAAGAAAAGATGCTATTATAATAGAGCCCAATGCCACTATCATAGTTATAATCACACTTCTAACCTGTTCATTTAGACTCTGCCTAATGGCTTCAAAATTCTGTGTTTCGTAATAGATATAATATTGTATTTCCTCCTGAAATAGTTCAGTCAATATATAAATGTCTGATTCTAGCATCTCAATGTTTTCCTCATAATTACCTGTCTGCATAAGATTATCACGTATCTCATCAATCCTATCCTCTAGAGTGTCAAGGTTAAGCAGAATCCGTTTAATCCAGCCTAGACTCTCCCGGCTAGTGGTAATGTCTTGGAGCTTAGTAAAATTTATTCTGGCAGCCTCTATTAATTCATATGGATTGTGTAAATCGTTATTGTCATCTATGGTTTCAAAGGTTTCTGCTTCAACAACAATCTTATACATACTTTCATCCATTTCCTCCTTAAAGTTGAGGTTATAGCTGTTAGCTAAGGTAATTCTTCGCACAATAGTATCATAAGCTGTACTAAAATTATGAAGAGCCCTAATCTGGTATATCGATAGAATAATCATGGGTATTATGATGATAGCAGATACAAGTATAAGCTTTAGGCGTAAGGGGTATTTGATTGGTTTTTCATCCAGATACTGCATCATTTTTCACACATCCCCTGCATCCTGTATTCCGACGGTGTGCAATTTTGCGTCTTCTTAAATATGTAACTGAAATAATGGGAATCCAGATAGCCTACTAAGAACCCAATCTCTGTAATCTTCATACCTGTACACCGTAGATACTCCTTAGCTTTGTCCATACGAATATTGGTAAGATATTCAATAAAGGTCATCCCTGTTTCCTGATTAAATAATGAACTGAAATAATTAGGACTTAGATTTACCTTCGATGCAACCTTATCCAGAGTCAAATCACTCATAGAAAAATTTCTATGGATATATTCCTTAGCCTTCTCTATAAGCTTGGAGTATTTTTTCTGAATGCTCTTATTGCGCAGTTCAATGGCTTCCTTTAGTATAGATTTATAAAATTTGCAGCAATCTTCTGGGCTAGTAAGCAGTTCAAAGCTATCAAACATTTTCTTTAGGCTGCTATTTATCTTATCTTTAGTGAAATTAAGATCAGTTAGAAATTTCATAATTGCAGAATATCCATCCATCATAATATACTGTCTTAAAAGTACTGAGTCTAATGCAGAGGTATCTAGACCACTAAAATACCTGTCAACAAAGCCATCCACATCCTGTATGGTACCCCTTCTTAGGAATTCCTCCAGACGTATTCGATCCAGCTTCTCCAGACTTAGCTCACTGACTTTAATCTGCTTTCCTAGCTGATTTCTAATATTCCGCACATCGCGATAAGACAGAATCTGATCCTCATGTTCAAAATAGCGCATGGCAAATGCCCTATTAGCATCCAGATAGGATTGATGTAAATTGCGGATACGACGAACGCTTCTTCCAATACCTCCAAAATAATGCACTTTACCATCACAAATCTCAATTAAAATATTGCATAGTCTCATGGTTAACTCATCTATTTCTTCCTCAGTATCACCAAGAAGGATAAATGCCCAGCCATCCATACCACGTTCAAACACCTTGATCTGGGGATATCTTCCCAAGACTTCTACCATTTCCGCTTCACACAGAACAATTTTATTGGAGTATTCATACAGCTCTTCTTGCACCTTAAATTGAAACAAGACAAGGCAGAAGACACTAGCTACTATACTGATACCCAGTTCTTCTTCCTGTTCAACAATCTCAGTAAGAGAAAGCTTCCCTCCGACCAGGGCATCAAAGAAATTTCTTCTCTTTTCCATTTGCTTTTGATATACTAAACGCTGATACTGCTCAAATATATCTTTCTCCTTCCGCTCCTTTTCAATCACCCTAGCTGCATTTTTAACTGCTGCCAACAACTTGCTTGATGTAATTGGTTTTAGAAGATACTCAGTAATGCCAATATCGATTGCCTGTTGTGCATAACCGAAGTCACTATAGCCGCTGATAATGATTATCTTAAGTTGAGGCATCTCCTTCTTAAGCAGTTTACTTAGTTCTAGGCCATCCATAAATGGCATCCTAATATCTGTGATAAGGATATCTGGTTGCTCTCTTATAATCATAGGATAAGCTAATTCACCGTCACTTTCATCCCCGACTATTACAAAGCCTTCCTCTTCCCATTGTATGTTGTTCTTGATGCCATCCCTTACAACAATTTCATCCTCTACCAGAAAAACCCTATACATATTCCCCCTGCTTTCTTTACAGTTTATCCCATTAAGCTAATTGTACCATATTTTTCTAACAAGGAGAAATATATTTCAAATTGTATTACTTTTTTACGGAGTAGTTTTGGAGTAGGCCTATAGGTCACCAAAAAACCCCATGGAGTTTTATTAATCTCCATGGGATTTTTGATATTATATATTGCAGCTTCTTTACATCATTTATAATGCAATTCCAAGCTTATTTATCTTTTAATAAAGTAAGCCCCAATTGCATCTACATTGGTTCCTGCCCTTCCGAACAAGCCACCGATTGCATAGCCCGATGGAGCTAGGAAGGTATATTGTGTACCACTTTGTACACCTGCTGATATAGTACGGCCTGAACTAGTGGTAAACTTTAGATAGAAAATTCTATCGGTTCCATTATACTTATTCACATTACACGTCATTGAAGTGATGTACTCACCGCCATTTAAATTTAATGTATAGGCAGTCCCTCCAGTACCACCAGCACTTTCTGTTATTCCATTGTAGTTAAAGCTTACCGCATCAATACGGTTAGCTCCACGAATTGTAATCGATGTAGGTAAATTTCTAGTACCCATTGTACTATAGAAGCTAAAACCTACTCCACCACTATTTCCACCAACTTGATCCGTTGCCTTAATATTATCATTGGTTGACCAAGAAAATGTTGCAGTAATCGGATAATGATCAGATAGTTGATTTCCATTGGGATCTACAAAGTTTGTTAGTAAATTGTAATCTATACAATTAAGGGTTACTCCGGCTCCGCTACGGTACCATATTTTGTCAACCACTTCATTGTTAGCACTGTTTAAATTATTATGATCTATAAGCGCATCGCCATCCGCTGGCCTTACACCACCACGTTTTATCTGTACCCAGCAATCCGTCAAACCACAACGATCCAAGACAGCTGTTTCAAAGTTATCCTCTGCCCTTGTGAATCTACAATTAGTATCACCTGCTACAATAACAGCATTTCCTTCAGAAACTGTTTCAATCATAGCTGCTAATTGATTCATATTAGAGCGCCTTGCTGCGTAATCTCCTGCGCTACTACCAGCATCTGCATGAATATTATATATGTCAATGTAGTAACCATCTGCGATCTCTATTCTAGAAAATAATATCCCCTTTGGAGTAAGCATATCTGAACCATTGTCAAAATAACCATGACGATCATTCCAAGTTACCCGATTCCTGTTCTTTAACTCCCAGTTAGACATGAAGTTCATGCCATCACCAAAAGGTACGTTACCACTGGTTGCCGTACGATAGGGATGATTATCATATCTAATTAAGTCATTATGATACGCAAAGTCCTCCTGAACACTTACAAAGTCAAAATTATTTAATAAGGGACTAATCTGAATGGTATACTCCTTGGGATTACTACTGGATATGATATCCGGTAGTCCCCCTACATTATAGCTTAATACAGTAAATGATCCACTTGATGCTGCATTGGCTACATTATTCTGTGGTAAAATAGGTAGAAATGTTAATGCCATTAACACTGCTACTACTTTTAGTATTAATTTTTTCTTCATTACCTACCTCCATCTTAATCATTCACCATAATATATGCTGCTGGAATAAGTAATAGAAACGACTTTTTGTAAGAAGATGTTGGGCCTACAAGGGCAACAGTAGAACCACCCCTTATTTCAAAACTTACATCATTAAACACATCAACTATCTTAATTTCTTCATCTCCACTAATGATTTTACTGCTTTCACTGCCTATAAAATCATTAGAAGCCTTGGTCTTATATCCAAAGCTAACGTTCTCAAACCTTATAATCTTAATAGGTAAGTCCAAAAATTTTACCAACTGTATAATTTTCTTCAGGTTCATCAACTAATTTTAATAAGTCGTTGGCACTACCTATGGATTTCTGAAAATATAATCGATAGGATTAAGAGAATTTGAAATATATAAAGCATATTTATATTTCCAAATTATGTGTTATAATATAATTATAGAGGGTAATCGGTACCGCATGGTACGGTTGCCACGAGAGTTTAAACTATATTAATCACTCTGCGCGCGGGCAGGGTGATTATTTTTTTGAATAGGAAGTACTTTTCGCTGGGGTATTTAACTCCACGAAAGTACACCATACTTAATTAATATATTTTTCGCATTGATCTTCCCACATCTTTAAATATCTTCCACCTAGTTTTAATAATTGATTATGTGTATATATTCTACTAATCTAGCTTCTCCAGAAGCATTTCAAAAGCAAGCTTTTCATTTTTCGTAACACTTACAATGCCCTCACATATTTTCTCTATAATATTAGACTTATCATCTATTATGTTTGACTTAATTACCATTCTTAATAAGACATAATATAACTGATATATATCTTTAAAAAGTACATATACATCTTCCATGCCTTTAATTCCTTGCTTATTCGCCAAATATTCAAGCCTTTTAACCATTAAACTAGTCCTCTCCAGTGGAACAGTAAAAAACTTATAATTTATAATGTAGTTGTTATTCTCATTATATGATTTTTTTATTATCTCACCAACTTTTATTAATGAATTTAAAAATAAAAAATGCCTGAAGATCCAGATAACTGAATTTTCAGGCTTAAAGCTTCTATAATTGTATTTGCTTTGTACTTTAGCTACGAGAATGCGTGGCAACCCTTTCAATCATTTGCTTGCCCACCTCCTAAACATGCTTTTATTCGACGTACTCCTGCGGATGAGCTCCCTTCTTGTAAAATTTTGAAAGAGCCCAATTCTTTGGTATTTGAAACATGGGGACCTCCACAGATTTCTTTTGAATATCCTTTGATAGTGTATACTTTCACTCTTTCACCGTATTTGTCTGTAAATACTCCAATTGCCCCTGATGCTTTTGCCTCATTAATAGAAATTTCTGAGCAAACAACATCAATTTCAGCTTCAATAGCTTGATTCACTATCTTTTCAACCGCTGTCAATTCTTCAGCAGTAAGTTTTCTTTCAAAGGAGAAATCGAAACGTAGTCTTTGTGGATTAATATTACTTCCTCGTTGAACGACTGAATCACCTAATACTTTGCGCAATGCTGCATGAAGTAAATGTGTAGCAGTATGCAATTTAATTGTCTCTTCGCTATTGTCTGAAAGGCCACCTTTAAATTTTTGAGCTGCACCGGCACGTGATTTTTCCTGATGTATAGCAAATAATTCATGGAAACCAGCTACATCGACTATTATTCCTTTTTCTTGAGCCAGTTCCTGTGTAAATTCCAATGGTAAACCATACGTATCATATAATTTAAATGCATATTCAGGACTATTAACTACTTCAATTAACTCCTTGCGTTCTTCTTCGGTTAGTTTATTTTTAGGTGTAGGCCTATCAATTAAAGGTCTTTGGTCCCTTTTTATGTCGCCTTCCTCTGTCCAC
>JAAYPX010000022.1 GCA_012519565.1 Clostridiales bacterium
AATAATTTTTATAAGCTAATATTTATAAGCTTAATATTAATTGTTATTTTTTAAATCAAGATTAACTTTATTTAAATATAACACCTTAATAAGGTTATTGAATATATATTTAATAAATGCTAACGAAAGGTTTAAGATAAATATGATAAAAGTAACGTATCAACTAATCCGTAAATTTTTGAATAGAATAAGAGATAATAATATTGCAGCTTTTTCTGCACAGGCTGCCCTATTTATCATAACATCTTTTTTCCCTTTTATTATGTTTATTTTAAGTTTAGTACAATATTTTGGTAGTAATTTAGATATAGAAGCCAGCACTATGATGACCGTCTTTACCCAAGTCTTTCCTGATGCTTTTGCATCTTTAATTATAAGAATAATTGAGGAGGTATATAATTCATCCTCTGGAACTATAATATCGGTTACTGCAATCACAACCCTATGGTCTGCAGGTAAAGGATTTCTTGCGGTGATGAAAGGCCTCAATGCAGTATATGACATTAAAGAAACCCGTAACTATATTTTCCTTAGGATTACATCCGCTATATATACCCTAGCTTTAGCTATCATGCTAATAGCTACCCTGGTTTTATTTGTGTTCGGTAACCGTTTATACCTTTGGACAATACAACGTTTTCCAGTTCTCCATGACCTAGCCCTTGTAATTATAAGCTTGAGAACAATCTTTGGTCTTATTATATTGGTAGGCTTCTTCCTCCTTATATATGTGATTGTACCCAACAGAAAAAGTAAATTTGCTAAAGAACTTCCTGGGGCTATTTTATGTGCAACAGGATGGATGGCCTTTTCATATGCCTTTTCATTCTATATTGATAACTTCTCCAGTTTCAGCTCCACCTACGGGAGCCTAACTGCTATTGTACTCTTTATTTTATGGCTATATTTTTGTATGTATATTCTTTTTATTGGAGCAGAATTCAACCAGTTCTTAGATAACAAAGAACTGGTTGAGAAAATTAAAAACCTATATAGATAAAATTTAATATATAAATCCTACATTAGTGCCTTCGTAGAAATATTCCACTATTTCATCATACTCTTTACCAGCATCTACTAATGCTTTTACACCATTCTGGCTCATTCCAACACCATGGCCATAGCCTCCTCCTGTAATGGTAAGGCTCTTAAGAACACCATTTTCCTCATTTCTATCTATGATACAAAAGGCACTGGGTAGAAGCTTTAGATTATTTACTTGGCTTTGATCATGTCTAATAAGAATATCCTTTACTGGAGATAAAATCAAGCGAATATTATATTCAGTTAATACTTTTACAGTATTATTACTGCCTACTATTAGTAACTCTGATATAATCCCGCCTACCCCTCTTTTTAATACCTTTATATCCTTAATAGCACCTAAAGAGGTTACCGGTATACTCTCAAATACAGCATCCTCATCATCTCCTTCGCCACTAACTAGCGTAAGAACTAAGCTAGAATTGGCCTCATATCTGCTGCTTAATATAGAATCTATATTCTCTTTTATATCATCGACATCAATTGTTACCGTCCATCTGTACCAATTAAATTCACTTTCATAACCTTCAGAAGTATTATTTAATATAAAATTTCTAAAGTTTTCTTCCTTGGTAAAATCATTGTCTGATGCACTATTAGCAGCAATTAATTTTCCTTTAAGATATGGAGTAGCCTCACCATTGGCCCATACATGCTCAACATTGGTTGTATGTCCGCAGGATGTGGAGAAATAGTAGGCAGTTATAACATTTCCATTATACTGAATTACTTTCCCATAAGTGTCCTTAACGGCTAAAATAGAATCTTCATTTTCTGGAATATTATTATACACCTGATAAGAGACGCTATCATCCACATGGGCGCCATATTCCCTTAAACTATTGGCCATAAGATGGCGGTATGCATAACTTCTAGCACATACCGCTTGCACTTTTAATGCTTCCACTCCATAATAAGTCGGCATCTCACTGGGAATTACAGCATATAGATACTCCTCTAATGGTAATTCGTTAACAACAATTAGGCCTCCATTGCTTTCAGCTACTTCTATACTTCCACGGTATTTGGGATTGGCAGAAGATCGCGTGATGGATAATAACTGAATCTTGCCCAGGTCTGAAACTGGAGTAATCTTAATCCTTCCATTGGCTAGTAATTCACTACCTGGTTCTATTACTACTGTTTCTCCAGCCTTATGAATAATTTCACTTTCATTATCACTAATAATATAATCTGAACTACATGTTAGCTCCACTTTATCATGATGGATACTTCCAAAGCCAGTAGTTTTTAATAGTACTCGAATATTCTCTGCTTTAATGGATTCCTTTATTAGAACCGCACTTATTTTCCCTCCAGATACTACAAAGTCTGTATTATCATAACCTACTAAAATACTGCTGCTAGGTTCCATACTCAGTTCGCCATATATTTTATAAATTTTATAGTTTTCATCCAAATTGACCTTGCCATAACCTTCAATTTCAATAAAACCTTTGCCTGTTAACAGTACTTTACCTTGAATAATATCCGGTTTCATCGTAATCTGCACAACTTTCCTATTCTCAATTGCGATATCACCAATTACCTTGTCTATGGTGTTTGATAAGGGAGCTTTTGCTTCAAATTGCTTATGTATTCCATTAACAAAAGTTTCTACCTCGATCCCATCACCCTTTTTTATCCAAACATTATTGATAACGATTCTTTCAGTAGTGACTTGGGAAATATATAAAATCTCGGAACCACAGACCATTGAGACGATTCCTTGATCCAAATATTTTGCTACGGCATCGCTTACTGCCATATCTACATTGGCAGGTATCTCTTCTTCCTGCCTTATTATTTCCCCCTTTTGATCATAATAGATATCATATATTCCTGCATTCTTATAAAAGTATTTACCTTTATCAGCTATCATACGACCTAAGCCATCTTCATCAGTTTCTTTTCCAAGAACCAATAAGGTTTCTTTTTTAACTAGCCTGTCTGTCTCAGGTATTTTGCTTAGAATATTCTCATAGAGGGCAAGAAATTCTGGAATCAACATATAATCCTTGGCTTTTGTAAACTTTACATCGACTTCATTATATATTGCTTGAAATTGTGGATACTTTACAATTAATTTGTCCATAAGCTCTTTGCAATGACCGTAGGTCAGGGCTTCTTTAGGATTTACCTCAATATTAGCTTCTATTAATCCCATCTTCCATACTGCATTCACATAGGCATCGTACCAGTCAGACATCTTCTGATCAGCATATGTTATACCCATTGGGATTAAATCTCTGGCTTTTTTATCGTATTCCAGATAGCTTAGATATCGATAGGCTTCTGCCCTAGTAATAACATTTTCCTTATTGACCACTTCTTCCAACCCAATGTCACTATCCAACTTCATCCGCCTTATAACATTTAGGGTAAATACTATAAGAATTATTACAACACCTAACCCAATAGTAAATAATTTTTTCTTTGTATTCATATTCATAGCTTCTCCTATTCCAGGACCTAACCGTCCTCTACATAGCATGTTTATTTCATATACTAATATATTAAGATATGTATTCTAATATTCGTACAAGTTGTAAAAATCGTGTGCTATTGCCATAGCCCCGCCCCCATGAAATAAGGCTACGGAATCCTATAGATATAATCTAGTAGTATTCGTAGCCTTATTTAGAATATCAAAAATATAATTTCCTATCAACAGCAAAACTTATTCTATTGCTGAAAAAGTTATTGGTCTTCTTGCTGAAATTCAACCACCTTTGCAAAGGTATCATTGATAAGTCTTTTATCCGCTAAAAAGGTAAACTCTCCTTCTTGCTCCACTAGATAAAAGCTATCATCATAGGGCAGATAAGAGGTTGTAACTGTTTTATCATTTTCATAGTAATGGTAGCTTATAGTTATAACTGGTTTATTATTAGAAGGTTCTGTCCCTTTAATAGGTTTTGCATCATATTTGGCAGCTATGATTGCCTGATATATACCCTTAAAATCGTCTTCCTCTACTGCACTACCATTAAAATAATAGGTCTCCTCTGTCTCTTCTTCCCCTTCTTCATTCTTTACTTTTTCTCTCTGTATTTCCATTATATAAGATTTACCATCAACAGTAATACTAACCTTATCAATGTGTCCTATGTTATGGATACTAACAAACTTACTTATATAATTAAAGGTATCAATGTTAAGCATTTTATTAATATTACTTTCAGCCATTGTATAAACAGCATTAGACTTATCTGTTTTTACAAAATAATTCCCATGATCATCACCATTGCCCACAAGCAGCTTAAACTCTCTTTCTTCTTTATATGTCTTAGTCTCAATGGTTTCACCTGTTTCTTCGTTAACTTCAGGCTCCTCCAGCTTTTCTGTGATATCTTCTAGGTATTTAACACGGATAGTAGCATATGGTTCTTCAAGTCCATAACTACTTAAATCCCTGCTATCATATTCAACACATGAGGCAAAACTAAAGCTGGTATAATTGTCAAGTAATGAAGTTAATTTATCAGTATCCGCTGGATAGACTTTACTATATGGTTTTAATATAAACCAACTAAATATACCTACACTATCATACTTTTTATCCTGATCAAAGAGTAATTCGAATTCTTCTCCATCCCTTGTAAGTACTTCTATATAGGTTATTTTTTCAGTAGTAAGTGAAGGGGCTGTTTCAATATCTGTAAATTCTATATCTTTACGATCAAAAGCTGACTTATATGATGTGGCTAAGATATAAATCTTAGGATCATCATTAACCATGGCATAATAACCGTTATGGGCAACTGCTTCATCACCAATTTTAATAACTCCCCTGCTTCCTTCTTCTTCTTCTTTAGCCTCTACCATAATCCTAGGGTTATCTAAGCCATATTCACCTAAGTCTTCTGGATTTTCATTAACAATTCTCATTGCGCTTACATCTCTAAACCTATTGACCATGTTTTTTACATAGGTTTGCTTTATTGGTCTATTAGGATCTACTACTGATACCCAAATATCGTCCTTTAAATTGAATGTGATATCAGTATCTCCATTAAGTAGCCATAAATAGCTTATCTTATCTGTATCTAAAGTTATCAGAGATATCTCTTCTTGTTCTGCTCCCTCATCAGAATTACTATCCTTTTTCGATACTAATACATAAGCCACTATAAGAGCCACCAGGGCTAAAAGAAGGAAAAGAATCGATACAAGGTTCTTCTTCTTTCTTTTTGACATTATTTTTTCCTCCTTTTAATAGCTATTACTATACCTGTACCAAGTATAAGAACTGGAACAATAATTACTACAATTGCTCCCCATAATATTGCCTGACCCTGGGTTAGATAAATAGTATTCTGTTTCAAACTTTTTGTAGGAATAGAAAGGGAGGTGGTTTTACCAGTTACTTGGCTTATTATTTTATTAAGTAAGCTGCCGTTGCCAAAGCTAACAAAGGTGCTATCATCAAAAAACAGTTCCGATGAGAATACCACTAAGTTGGATGTAATATCATTATAGGTATCGCTAGCTACCAATCCTATATAAAATGGACCATCAATATCGCCACTGGTCTTTTCCACTGTTGATGCATTGATATCTACCTTGGAATAGGCCTTGTCAGATGTTTTTAATAATGGTTCCACCTTAAGAGAGCTTCGAGTACCCTCTAATATGCTTAAACCACTGGGAATAGCCGCCATAATATAGGATCTGTTTTTTATTATATCTTTAGTATAATCATGACTTTGAATCTCAGGCACTAAATAGTGGGGATAATTAGGTAAATGATAATTGGAGTCCCCTTCAAAAACAATACCCTCTACTTGTTCCACACCATAGTAATCCAGTATGCTTTGAAGATTGGTTAAATTTTTCCCATTATAACCTAGGGCTATAATGGCATTTCCACCCTTCTCCATATATTCTCTAATTATAGCTATTTCATTGTCAGTAAAATCGTTTTTTGGTGCATTAATAAATAAAATGTCACAATCCTCTGGAATACTATCTACAGTTAAAGTAGACAGCTGCTCAATAGTGATATTTTGCTTTTCTAAAGAAATTTTAAAATTGTTACCCAAAGCAGTTTCATTATGACCTTCAACTACATACATAATTGGCAGATCTGGGTCCGTTACATATTGAATGGCTGAAGTAATTTGACCTTCCACATCCAGACCTACGGTACTAGAGCTAAGGGTATTATAGTCAAATTCCTGTTCTAACATATCGTTATAGCTAATGTATTTAGCCCGCTTTGTATTATCATTTACTACTAAAACACTGTTTTGTGTAACATTAACATCTTCTACATAGTCTGATACAAATTTCGGATATAGGACTGGATCTTTATCTACAACCTTAACCTTAGATGAGATTTTATTATAATTTGAAACCATTCTGTAAACCAGCTCATTTTGACTACCGGTTTCAGATAGATAATATATGGTAACATTTTCATTTATGTTTTTGACATAATCTATGGTCTTATCAGATAATGTATAGTATTTATTGGAACTTAAATCATATTGTAAATCCAGTTTTGATACTAAAAGATTCACCACCAGTATCATAATAACTACTATGGTCGAGATTATTGTTACATATGCTCCTGAACGGAACTTCCTGCCGGAAAAGGATGCTTTTATATCTCCGACCAAGTTCTTATTATTAGCCTTATTATTCTCTACCTTCTTCACTTTATTGCTCTCCCTTCCCTAACTCCATCTCTTTTTCTTAATTGATTGTGTAGTTAAAAATAAAAATACAACAATTATACTTATAAGATATACTATAGCGGATAAATCCAAGGTACCGAAATAAAAGTTATCAAATCGGGATGTAACAGAAAACCACTGAAACACTTTAACTACGGAACCATCAAATAAAGTAGGTTTTATTTTATAAGCCAAAGTTAGGGCAGCCTCACCAATGACTCCAATAGCTATTGTAACCACTAGATTATTCATCATTTTATATGCGATAATACATATAATAAGGAGTATAACCGAGAATATAACCCATGCAGATTTATTGTCACTGGGTAAAATATTAGCTATAGACTCCATTAATATAGTAAATAAAAACACTATAAAAGAGATTACCGCAGCCACTACCTGACTTTCTGTTAATGAGGATATAAATAAACCTATAGCCAGATAGGCTCCACCTAGTAGGATAAAACCAAAGATAGAGGCATAACTAGTTGCTGTAGATATAGTACCGTATCTCATCATAATTATTGGGTATGTACAGATAATTAGCATTACTATAAGAAATATTGAAAATACCGCTAAAAACTTACCCATAACAATTGAAAATGCTGAAAGGGGAGATGTTAATAATAATTGATCTGTCTTTTGTTTATTCTCCTCCGCCATCAACCGCATGGTTAGTAGGGGTACTAATAACACGAAAATAAAGGTAATTCCTGATAAGGTATACTCAAAATTCGCATATCCCATTAGTAAATTATAGATTGTAAAATATATACCTATGATTACTAGAAAAAAAGCAATGAAAACAAATCCAATCATCGATGTAAAATAAGATCTTAACTCTTTTTTATATATGGCTAACATCCTTGTTTTCCTCCTCGTTAACTTCTACTTCTTCCTCACTTTTTTGACCTTCCTCTAAATCAACAGAACTATCTTCCTCAAAAACATTATTATCGGAAGCTTCCACTGGTTTTATAGCACTTCTATTGCTGCCAGTTACCTTTAAGAAGATATCCTCTAGACTCATCTTAACTGAATACATCTCAAGAATTGGACATTTAGCATTGGACATGGCATAAAAGAGGTCTTCTCTTATATCGACATTCTCATCAGTATATAAGGTATAATCATAAACTCCGTTTACTTCTGTTCCATGTTCATCAATACTAGTTATCTGGCTTACCTTGTTAATAGCCTCCATAATCTTATTACGATTACCCTTAACAGTTAATTTAATGCAACCAGTTGCCCCTAAGCGATTGGAAAGATTCTCAGTTTTATCTATTAAAACCATCTTTCCCTTATCAATTATAAGTACAGTATCGCACACGGCACTAACTTCTTGCATGATATGAGAACTTAAAATAACTGTGTGATTTTTTGCTAGTTTTTTAATAAGTTCTCTAATTTCGATTATCTGTTTTGGATCTAATCCAACAGTAGGTTCATCCAAAATAATCAAGGGTGGATATCCCATAATTGCCTGGGCCAGTCCTACCCTTTGGCGGTATCCCTTAGAAAGATGTTTAATTAAGCGATTCTCCATGTTTTTAATCATGGTAGATTCCATAATGTTTTCAATCATCTTCTTCTTTTTAGATCGATCAACCTTTTTAATATCGGCTACAAAGTTTAGATATTCTTTTACTGTCATATCAGGATATAGGGGTGGTATCTCTGGCAGATAGCCAATCATCTTCTTTACTTCTTCAGGCTCTTCAAACACATCCAGCCCGTTTACTTTAACTGATCCTTCAGTTGCAGATATATAACCTGTAATAATGTTCATAGTAGTAGATTTACCGGCACCATTGGGGCCTAGAAATCCTAATATCTGACCCTTATCTACGGTAAAAGATAAATTGTCCACCGCGATATGATCTCCATAACGCTTGACTAAATTAATAACCTCAATCAACATCTTCTCCTCCTTAAATTAACCATTAATTTAATCATACAACAAGAATACGAAAAAATTGTGAACAAACCCACATAAATTCTATCAAATTATACAAAATATTTTTTTGATTATCAAGATTATTAACTAATAAGTCAATCCCTTATATGTTCTTATAGAAGAAGTGCCTACCAGGCAAAGAGTGTTTTATTTATATTAAATAAATTGAGGTACACTTCTTATCATAAAATCTTATCATAAAAAAAGAGGGTATTCCCCTCTTTTTTTATCACTTTTTAACGGTCACCTTAATTGCAATGTGCCAACATATTTAGCCTATAACATCACTCATTTGATACATTCCAGGCTCATTATTAGGAAGATA
>JAAYPX010000195.1 GCA_012519565.1 Clostridiales bacterium
ATACCGGGCGGAGATAAGTATCCATGGGCACAAGGAACATACGATATAATCTTTTATAAATATAATGAGCATATAATATGGGGTATGACTTCACAGATTGTAAAATCAGCTATCTGTTTAATAAAGCAATACAATCTTTTAAAATAGATAAAATTTATACCTTAAAATAATCTTAAATTAGTTGAAAAATTATCTAAATGAAGTTATAATATGATGGATTATATGATAAATGCTTCTGGAACTAAAATAAGGAAGACGCTTATTACTAATATCGTAGATTTTTTACGATAAAATGACATTCACTGAAGAAAGGTATGATAATAAGATGGAAGAAGAAATAAGCTTACGAGAACTAATTGAGATAATGTTAAAAGGGAAAAAGCTTATAGCTATTATTACGATAGCTACAATTATATTAGGTGGAATTGTAGGCTTTATTGCGGATCCGACCTATGATGCCACAGCGGTTCTATTGACCAGCCCTATTAGTGGTAATACAATTAATTCGGCATCTGTTAACGGAATTATTGATTCTATGGGTACATACCCTAGTATGACCTTGGAAACCTATAAGGAGCAGTTAATCAACCCTACGGTACTTGGTAATACTATTCAGAACTTAAATCTGGTAGATAGCGAAGGGGAGCCCGTTGAGATCAATACTTTGGCACAGAAGATAACAGTTAGTACGGTAGATAAAACTAATTTAATTAGGGTGACTGTAAGTGATAAAGACCCTGCTAAGGCGGCTGCTATAGCCAATGAGATATCTACAGAATTTATTAAGTTTATCTCTGCCAATACCCGCAGGATGGGTGAGCAGGCCACTTCTATAATAGAAGAGCAGATGGTAGTGGAGGAGAAGAAGCTACAGGAGCAAAGTAAGAGATTGCAAGAGTATTTAGCTGGTTCTCAGAATATCGACCAGCTAAAGCAAGAGGCCAGTTCTCTAAGTGGTCAGATTAACTCCTACAAGAGTAATCTTCATAATGTAGAGAAACAGATATCTTCCGACGTAGAGGCTTTGAAAGTATTAACTAAGGATAAGGGAACAGCAACAGGAATTAATCTAGATGATATCAAGGTAAATATTCCTGTTAATGGGGGAAGCAGCAATCAAGAGTTACAGATTGAATTGTCAGAAGGCGGAGCCTTACAGGATTCTCTGCTTACTATTAAGGTAACAGAGATTGAGACCAGATTAGTTCAGAATCTGGCTGAGCAAAAGGCTATTAATGGTAAACTGACAGAGATGGAAGATAGATTAAAGGAAGTTCAGTCCATTATAGCTGAGGAAGAATATAAATATTCCGCAATTGAGAGGGATTATAATCTGGCCCTGAATACTTATAAAGCATATCAGGATCGTCATAAGGAAGCAGTTGTGGCAGCAGCCTCAGATATAGGTGAAACAGCCATAATAGTATCATCTCAGGCTATTGAACCTCTATACCCCAGTAGTCATGGTACCTTATTTTATGCTGCCATAGGTGGTGTACTTGGTATGATGATAGGTGTATTTGTAGTGTTTTTTAAAGCATATTGGACATCCAGTGATCCTAAGAATGGAAATGCCTAGTATAGAAAGTTAGTATTAATAACTATATGATATTATGAGGGTTATAGTCTTGAACAGGGATTTAGGAGACTTATAACCCTCTTATCTAATATAAAATTGATAAATAGTTTGCTCTGATGGGATGTTATATGTTATGTTAATTCAATATTTTGAAAATATATATTTTTTCCAGAACTATTTTGGTATTTATTGTTTACTTTTTTA
>JAAYPX010000001.1 GCA_012519565.1 Clostridiales bacterium
AACAAATATTTTAACCTTAATGGAATCAGTAAAGTCAGTTATTATAAAGGTAATAATACTTTTCTCATTACCTATAGATTTAATATCAGGCTTAATCAATTTACCTCTTATTACCACTTCACCTATCTCTTCTATGATGTCGCAAATGGGCATTGAATTTCCATCAAAATTTCTTCCATATACCACTGATGGGTCTTTGGGAAGCTTTCTATAAGATCTTCTAAATTTATTATAGCTTCCTTTATCAGAGGTCTCATTACCGCCAGGACTGCCTTTGGAAGTGTCATTGTTAGATGGAGTGAAATCTGACCTACTACCCTGATTACCACTAGTGGTCTTAGTTATAACCCTACTATTTTCATCTCCATTATCATTTAACTCCCTATTGGCATATTTGACCATCTTCCTACGATATCTTTCTTCTTCATCTTCCTGATTATCCTCTGGTTCTATGAAGATGAATTTTATATATACAGTCATATCAAATCGTTCTTGGAAGATAGTTTCCAAATAATCTTTTAACTTTATAGACTTTTCCCTTGTAACACAGCTATCGGTAAATTCAATTTCCATAGTATCGTTATCTATAGTTACATTGGCACTCTCCAGTAAAAATTTGATTATAGTACTATTATCTTGAAGTTCATCCAATATACAGTCATAGTAACTTTCATATAGGGTTTTAAGGGTATACTGTGCTGATAAACTATAATGAGGTTTTAGATGGGCCTTATTGCCTGTTTTAAAGAAAAGCTGGCGGTTTAGAACTTCCTCCATCTTCTTAATATCTCTCCATTTAATTAAATGAGAGCTTTCTATACATATATAAATATTAGGGCTATTTTTTGATGCAATAACCTTTACTACATCCACATCACTATATAACCTTTGTAATTCCTGACCAACTGATAATTGTTCAAATGCTTCAAAAAATAACATAGTGCACCCCCTGTTAACCTTGCCAATTAAGCAGTTCTTCCCTTAGTACTTCCAGCAACTCATTTTCAGGAACTTTTCTAACGATTTCTCCTTTTTTAATAAGTAAACCTTCGCCACGTCCTCCAGCTATCCCTATATCAGCTTCTCTTGCTTCACCAGGGCCATTGACAGCGCAACCCATAACTGCCACTTTCAAATCTAAGTCAATATCAGCCACCATCTCTTCTACAGCCGATGCTAATTTTATTAAATCAATTTGTGTTCTTCCACAAGTAGGGCAGGATACAACTTCTATGCCACCTTTGCGAAGTCCCAGGGTCTTAAGTATTAAACGGGCAGATCTAATCTCTTCGATCGGATCCCCTGTTAAGGAGACTCGTATAGTATCTCCAATTCCCTGATATAGAATAACTCCCAAGCCTAAAGCAGATTTTATATTACCAGCGTTAATTGTGCCAGCTTCTGTAATTCCCACATGGAGAGGATAGTCTGTTCTTTTAGCAATTAATTCATGGGCCTTGATGCACATTAGAACATCAGAAGATTTAATACTAATAACCAACTGGTCATATCCCATATCCTCTATTCTCTTAACCTTTTCTAAAGCACTTTCAACTAATCCTTCTGCTGTTACCTTACCATATTTAGCTATGATATTTTTCTCTAAGGAACCACTGTTTACGCCAACCCGAATAGGTATATTTCTTTCTTTTGCCACATCTACAACTGCCTTTAGCTTTTCATCATTACCAATATTTCCAGGATTAATACGGATTTTATCTGCACCATTTTCCATAGAAGCAATTGCAAGACGATAATCAAAATGAATATCAGCCACCAATGGAATAGATATATTTTGCTTAATCTCTGCCAGTGCTTTGGCTGCCTCCATTGTCGGAACAGCACAGCGAATGATATCACATCCTGCTGCCGCCAGTCTATTTATCTGCTCTACCGTAGCTTTTATATCTTCAGTTTTAGTATTAGTCATTGATTGGATCAAAACTGGATTTCCTCCACCGATGACACTATTTCCTATATTAATAACTCTAGTATTATCTCTAAACATTGTAAACTACCTTTCTATATACTACCACACAGGATCCTTAATTTTTCTATGATATATTATAGCATAAGAATATACCATAAGTGAACTACACCTTCGTTGAGTATTTTATTGCTTTTACATCTCTTCATGATATACCACATGAAGGCATACCATTCTCATACCGATAATATTTTCTTTCCATGCATAAAAAGGGTGTGTTGCAACACACCCTCTTCTCCTATACTTTATACAAACAGATTTTTAATATCATTATAAAATACAAAGACCATAAACAACATCAGTGCCGCCATTCCAATAAGATGAACCATAGCTTCTTTGTCTTTGGAAATAGGCTTTCCTCTTACAGCTTCAATCAGAAGAAAGACCAAGCGTCCTCCGTCCAAAGCTGGAAAAGGAATTAAATTCATAACTCCTAAGTTAGCACTTAGTAGAATACAAAAACTTGCCAGTTCCAAAAGAGTCACTTTAATACCATAGCCCTTGGTTACCTCAACTATATTATCTACCACATTTACAATACCAACTGGGCCTGATACTTGATTTAGGCCAATCTTACCAGTAATTAGATAGCCTAAAGTTCTAACTGTATGCTTTATATTAAACTTAAGTTCATAGAAACTAAATTTTATAGTACTAAGAACAGGTATCTTTTGATAATATAAATTGTAATCCATTCCTGTATAATATTCTGAACTATATAATTTCGGTGTAACCTCTATAGTATACTCCTGCCCTTCCCGTAAATAAGTCACAGTCACTGGTTCATTTGTCAATGGATTGGCACCTATATAAGTAGATAGGTCTGCACCATTTGTAAGGGGAATATCGTTTATCTTAACTATAACATCTCCTACAACAACTCCTGCTTCAGCAAAAGGATAACCTTCTACCACCTTTAAAACCTCGGCATTATCTCGGCTATAATCAAATCCTAACATATAGGTATCTTTAATCCTAGGTTTAATTAGAGCTTTACTTACAGCTCCATCCCTCTCATAGGTTATCTCTATAGGCTCATCAGTCACAGGATTAAAATAAAAATGATAAAATAATTCTCTTCCCAGCTTCACTTTAGTACCATTAATTCCTGTAATAAGATCTCCTTTCATTAAGCCAGCTTCCTCTGCAGGACTAGCTGTTTCAATTCCATTAATGAAAGACTGATCTATACCATCAATTCCTATGACAACTAAAGCCAGCACGAAGGCTAAAATAAAGTTAAAAAAAGCTCCTGCAAATAAAACTGAAAACCTTGCCCATACTCCTTTGTTGTTAAAGGCACCTTCATCATTAATACTCTCATCTTCTCCTAGCATCATACAAGAACCACCTAAGGGAAGAAGTTTAATAGAATATCTTGTTCCATTTTTAACGAAGCTTACAAGTCTAGGTCCCATACCTATAGAAAATTCTGTAACAGTAATTCCGTTTTTCTTTGCTAATATAAAATGACCTAATTCATGTATAAGAATAACTAATCCTATTACCAGTATTGCCAATATTATGCTCATATAAAATCAAATCCTTTCCTTGGGCTTGTGGAAAACCTCAATTAGACAATTCTGCCTTAATAAAGTCTTTTACAAAATCATATGTTTCAACTTCTATATTAAGAATTTCATTTACACTGGGACAATTATTTAATTTATGGTTCTCCATAGCAGCATTAATTATCTTGGGTATAGTAAGAAAATCTATCTTCCCTTCCAAGAATCTAGCAACAGCCCATTCATTTGCAGCATTATATACAGTAGGCATGCTACCTCCAATTCTACCTGCCTCGTATCCTAATTTCAATCCTAGAAAAGTTTCCATGTCAGGTTCCTCAAAAGTTAATTGACTTAATTTAATAAAATCTACCCTTTCCCCAGCAATTAGCCTCTTTCTTTCAGGATAATATAGAGCGTATTGAATTGGAAGTCTCATATCAGGAGTGCCCATCTGTCCTATAATACTTCCATCCATAAACTCCACCATAGAATGGATTATGCTCTGAGGATGTACCAAAACCTGGATACTATCGATTTCTACGTTAAAGAGCCATTTTGCCTCAATTACTTCCAATCCCTTATTGACCATGGTTGCCGAATCTATGGTTATCTTCCTTCCCATAGCCCAGTTAGGATGTTTAAGTGCATCATCAAGGGTTACATTGCCTAAATCTGCAAGCTTCTTTCCACGGAAAGGGCCTCCAGAAGCAGTTAATAATATTTTATATACCTTACTTATATCTTCACCTTTTAAGGATTGAAATATTGCAGAATGCTCGCTATCAACAGGAAATAGTGATACCTGCTTCTCTTTTATTAATGGCATAATGATATGTCCTGCTGTTACCAAGGTTTCCTTATTAGCTAAGGCAATATCTTTACCAGCCTTAATTGCCTCAATAGTTGGCTGTATACCAATCATACCAACCATTGCTGTTATAACTAAGTCTGTTTCATTCTCTGTTGCACAGGCTATCAATCCATCCATGCCGGCTAGGACCTTAATAGATATATCTTTCAACCTGTTTTTTAATTCTTTAGCCGCTGTTTCATCGTATACACACACAAAAGAGGGCTGATACTCTCTAACCTGTCTCTCTAAAAGATCTAGATTATTTCCTGCCGCAGCCAGGGTACTTACTTTCAAATCCTTATGTTCCCTTACTATATCCAAAGTTTGGGTTCCTATCGATCCAGTACTACCCAAAATTCCTATTCTCTTCATCTCTTCCTCCAGTCACCATCGCCGCTATTTTTCAAGTAGGCTGTAGCCTACTTGACGCTTTAGCCCACTTTGCATTTCAGCCACTCTAAGCTCAACATACTTGTGGGATTATAATAATACAGCTAAATAGTATACAATTG
>JAAYPX010000196.1 GCA_012519565.1 Clostridiales bacterium
CAGTTTTGCCGGTGCCTTTCTCCACCGATTTTACCGTAACTGATTAAAAAGATATAGTTGGACTAACCTCTGAAACGCCCTATTTATAAGGCTTTCTTAAGCTTGTCACTATTATATCTCAATCCCCATTTTCCCACTTACCATAAGCCTGTCGGGAAATACCGATTTTCTCCGCAATTTCTTCTTGCGAATAACCGTGCATATTGCGAAGCATAATCAAATTATCTTTCAACATGATATAAAACTCCTTTACAAATCAATTATTTCAAAATGTTCACAGGCACGCCTGTACGAAAGAAAGGTCATTAAAACATAGCACAGCGCGCTTATACCAAATAATCCAAGCTGTAGTATTATATGCTCAAAACCAAATGCGTTCAGCATTTCAAGCCCAGGAAAGTGATGCAGTGCCTCTCCAATTCCGATAGTAAAGAAGGCCGCTATAATATATATCACAAAAGGCTTCCCAAATTTATACCCTGTCTTAAAAAATCCACCGATGAAAATAAAATTAAACAGGCCAAATATCAGAAGAGCCATGCCAAGAGCGAATGGGTTTGCATTCATCAAAGCATTGTTTCTGTATACGGATGTTTCCGACAATATAGTCATTCGCAGAATGACTATAACAGCCATCAGGGCAAGGCTGCATAATTCGATAAAACACGAGAACAGGAATTTGCCTCTTACTACATCTTTTTTCGCTATGGGAAGTAAAGTTGTAAAAATAATATCGTTAGCCTCCCGTGCATTTTGAAAGCTTTGGAATATGCCAAGCGTAACAAAAAACACCCCACAGAGTATCGGATAACCAGGAAATAAAAACATAGAGCCAAAGGCAATAAACAGATAGGAAAGCACAGATGCACTGAGCCTCATTTCTTTTCTTAATATATTATTCATTTATCCCACCTCTTTCTAGTCTTAAAAATGTCTGCTCAAGATTTTCGCCTGGCATTGAAAATTGTGTCACAAAATCTGGTTTTGACATTGCTGCAACAATATTTCCTCCTGATATATATACAATATTATCAGCGCATTTTTCTATATCAGAAATAATGTGCGTAGAGAAGAAAATTGCAACGCCTTTTTTCTTCAACTGGCTGAACAGTTCCAAAAGCTCATCTCTGGAGAACGGATCCAGTCCACTGGTAGGTTCATCCAAAATCAATATCTCGGCTTTATGGGAAAGTGCCAGCAACAAGTTGCATTTCACCTTCATACCTTCCGACAACTCCATTGGGGTCTTATTTTCATCCAACTGGAACATCCTCAGATACTTGTGGTATGTTGTCTCATCCCAAGTGTCGTAAAAACACTTTGTGACTTCAACGATATCACGAATTTTCTTTCTCGGATACCAGTTTACGGTTCCAGTAGAGTATCCTATTTTCTTCTTGATTTCCGCTTCATATTCATTCAGAGACTTATTAAAAAAGATAATCTCGCCGCTGTCCGGATGGACAAGGTTCAGCATAGATTTTATTGTTGTAGTTTTCCCTGCTCCATTTCTACCAATAAAACCTGTGATCTTTCCCGCTTCCAGAGAAAAGGTCACACTATTCAATCGAAATGAGGGATATTCTTTGACGAGATTCCTAACTATTACAATACTCATAAACCATCCTCCATAAATTCAATTTATATGAATATTGTAACTTTTAGTTGCCTATGTTTCAACCAACCACAGATAACAAATTTGTAAGTATTATGTTATGTTTGGTTGCATCGGTACTAGCTGACTACTTCTTCCTCTATAAATTCTTCAAAACTATCAATATCTTCCAAGGTTACTTCATTTCCTAGAGCCTCAAAATGTTTCTTTCCCCATTTAATTTTAGCACTAACAAAAATAGTTAACTATCCTATTGACTTTGAAAAAGAATGACTGTATACTATTCAACAGTTGCACTTTCAACTATTGAATAGTATACAGTTAACAGGAGGTAGCTATGCGATTTCACAATTTGTATTTATTACTTCGAAATGGCAAGGAGTTTTGCCACAGTCATATAAAAAATATAGGCATATCCGATACGGAACATATTATTTGCACATACCTATTAGGCCATTGTGGGGGATCACAAGATGACGTTGCGGAAGCATTGAAATTAGATAAGACCACCGTTGCACGTGCCCTCTTGTCTCTTGAAAAAAAGGGATATGTTGAACGAAGTATAAATTCGAATAATCGTCGCAAGTATATTCTTACTCTGACACAAAAGGGAAAAGAGAATATCTCAGATATTGCGGATATTTACGATGTATGGCTTCGTAAAATATCGTCTTGCTTAACTGAAGAGGAGCAGAAAAACTTCGATGAATATTGTAAAAGACTACTCATTAAATCAGAAGAACTTTGTAAGGAGATTAAATAAAAATGGAAAATAAACAAACCGAATTAATGGGAAAAGCTCCCGTCACAAAAGCTATTTTAAAGCTGTCCATACCAGTGGTCTTCGGTATGATGGTCCAGGTTTTCTACAATCTTGTAGATACATTTTTTATTGGAAAACTTAATGACCAAAATCAGTTGGCCGCTGCCAATATTACTACACCAGTGTTTATACTTTTGATGGCGATTGCAACTATTGTATCAACTGGTGCGGCATCCTATATTTCACGCTGTCTAGGTAAGAAAGATCAAGAAAATGCCAATCATACCCTTACAACCGGGCTTCTTATCTGCACAGCTTTAGCGGTTGTAGTTATGGTAGCTGGAATGATATTTGTAAAACCGCTGATTTTGGCTCTTGGTGCATCGGAAGAAGTCTACCCTTACGCTTACCAATATGTTGTTGTTATGTTACTTGGTTCAATCCCAGTTATGCTTAATTATGCCGGCGGTCAGTTGCTGAGAGCTGAAGGAGCTGCTATGCCTTCTATTATAGGTATGATGATAGGAACAGTTGTGAATATTGTAATGGATCCAATATTTATATTTGGTTTTAATATGGGCATTCTCGGTGCCGGTATTGCTACCGTTTTGGGCAACGTTGCTGCAATGTTATATTACTTCTGGTTTTATCTATCCGGAAAATCCATACTTCAAATTAAACCAAAGTTTATTAGTACCGACAAAACAATTTGGAAAGAAATTTTCTTTATAGGTATTCCGGCCTGTTTGAGCCAACTGCTCTCAAGTGTAGCACTGATTGTATTAAACAACCAGGCAAAGGTATATGGAGATTATGAACTGAATGGACTTATGACCAAACAATACTATTAAAGACACTTAGCATTATAGCAATGCTAGGGATAAGCTTCTTTCAATATTTGCCCATATAGTTTATTCAATATTTCTCCTTGTTGCCACGGCTAAATGAACATGAAAACTGTTCACAATTAGGATATTGCTCGATTTTCCCTTTTGCCCACAGAAACGCCTCTTCATAGGTTTCGTCTTTCAATTTTGCTTCAACTTCATAAACAATACTGTATTGCATTATTACACAATGTATTAAATTGTGCCTTCTTAACCTCATCCTCAGAAACATAAGCTTTGCCATAACTTATTTTCCTTATCTCATGCTATTTTTTATTAACCCCATGTCATATTCTTAGTTGTTTAGCAACTTACCTTATATCAGGCAGCAATTTCTGAAACTCTAGTAGAAAAATCTTATAATATTAATTATTTAAAAGTATATCTAGTAAATCTTCTATTTTCTCCAATTTATAAGTAGCATGATTATACTTTGCAGCATCACCTATAGCCGCTGTTTCAAAGCCACCGGCTAGTCCTGCTTGAACTCCTGCCAAGGCATCTTCCACAACAAGGCAATCTTTAGGTTCTAATTTCAAATACTCAGCTGCTTTCAGAAATACTTCAGGATGTGGCTTACTGTATGTAATGTTGTTACCATCAGATATTGCATCAAAATAATCATATAATTCGGTTTTTTCTAGTATCAGCTTTGCATTTCTACTAGAACTTCCAATAGCAATCTTAATTTTCTCATCTTTTAATTTAAATATAGTCCTTCGAACAGTTTCATCCACATCCTTAGGAGACATTTGCATAAGATAATCTCTGTATACTTGGTTTTTCTGCTTGGCAATTGTTGTTTTTTCATCTTCCGAAAGTAATATAGAATTATATTGCAAAATTATTTCCAAGCTTTCCATCCTTGATACTCCACGCAGTTTGTTATTAATTTCTTCATCAAATTTTATCTTAAGCTTATCTGCTATGGCTTTCCATGCAAGATAATGATAATAATCGGTGTGTACTAAAACACCGTCTAAGTCAAATATTACACCCTTTTTTATCATTATAACTCCTATCAAACCTTAATTTGTTTTAAAATATTAGATACTTTCATTACTTCTTCAGCATTAGTTTCAAACATGGGCAAATGACCAAGAGATATAAATTGCAATGTAAGAAACTCTTCGTTTTCACCTGTTACCATATTATAAGCCTGAGGCAAATATTCTTTAAATATTCGTTTTACTTGGTCATTTTGTAGCAAATCTAATATAATGGTATTCTCATTATAAGGTCTGTTATAATCTACAATAGGCTTATAACGATAGCTATATTCCCCACTACTTACTGTAAAAGTTAATTTATCCTTATGATCAGGTAATATGATTGTAGCAGTTGTGCCATTAGGTATAGTGGTTTTTAACTCAAATTCTCCATTGTCATATATCTTCCAATTAACTTTATAAACTCCAGAAGGTGAATTATAAGAAAAATCAATATTTTTTAATCTATAATTAGGCTTTGGAGCTATAATAGCTTTTTTCCAACCGGGAGCTGCATTTTGCAACCCAACTATATGCGAATAAATTGCTTCACATACGGAACCATATGCATAATGATTAAGTGAATTCATATTTGTACCACTGATGGTTCCATCAGATAACAAAGAATTCCACCTTTCCCATATAGTTGTTGCCCCTAAATTTACAGTATAAAGCCAACCTGGATAGTTTTCATTAAAAAGTATACGATAAGCATCATCCACCATCTCGTTCTTAAGTAGTACAGATAGTATTAATGGTGTTCCCGTAAATCCAGTTTTAATTCTATATAAATCCTTTTCTAACCTTGTCCTTAACCCATCTATAACCTTGTTTTTATCTACATATATATTATAGTATAGGGATAATACATAGGCTGTTTGTGTATCAACAGCAAGCCTACCACTTTTAGAAAAAAATTCGTAAAGAATTGCTTCTCTTACTTTTGCTTCCATTTCAGAATAAAATTTTTTATCCTTATCTTTTCCTAAAACGTCTGCCGCATTAGCAACTATTCTCAGGCTATTCATATAATAAATTGTTTTTATATAAGTTGAATCTGTTCCCCCTAACAATGCCTGTGGGCAAATGCCATCTTGAGCTAACCAATCTCCAAAAGTAAAACCAGATTTTATTATGTGATTATTACCATCCCTCTTATCTGTAGCTATAACTGTGTTTATATAATCCCTCATCATATCATAATGTTCTGATAATAACCTCTTATCACCGTAGACCTTATAGATATTCCAAGGGATTATCGTTGCAGCATCTGCCCATACAGCTCCCCCATAGCCGGCTGTTTTTTTAAGTGATGGAGAATACATAGGAATATCACCATCATAATAATTAATTTGGTCCGCTCTTAAATCTCTCATATATTTTTTATAGAAATTATATGAATCCATATGAAAACATGCCGTATTAGAAAACACCTGGGCATCCGCAGTCCAACCTAATCTTTCATCTCTTTGAGGACAATCGGTTGGAACATCAATAAAATTACCTCTTTGACTCCATTTTACATTACTAATTAATTTATTTATTTTCTCATTTGAAGTATTTATATTTGATACTTCCTGTAAATCCGAATGTATCACAACTCCCGTAAAATCTTCAGGATTAACATTATCTATACCGCTTACCTTTACATAACGAAAGCCGTAAAAAGTAAAATATGGTTCAATTTCTTTGGTTATCCCATCTGAGATATAGATATACTCTGCTTTAGCTGTTCTTAAATTATCATTATAAAAACAACTGTCTTGTAACACTTCACCATATTGGAGATGTACTTTTGTCCCTCTGTCTTCTTGACATTTAAATCTGCAAAAGCCTACCATATTTTGTCCGAAATCCAAAATTTTTTCACCTTTTGGTGATATATATAATACCGGCTTTAATAACATTCTCTCTCTAACCGGACTAGAAAAGTCTGGTACTAAATTATATTCATGATTATATATTACACAGGGTTTAAAATTTGAAATTATAAGACTATCATCTCTGGTTTCACCATCATATATGGATGTATTGACAATATTAGAGCTTGCCCCTATCCAACTGTCATCCGTTTCAATTTTTAAAGTGGTTCCATCATAAAGCTCAAAATATAACATTGCACAAGCCAGATATTTTTCTCCATAGATATCTCCGCTTTGACCGTCGATACCAAAACGTCCTTTATACCAACCGTCCCCAAGTAAAATTTCTATTTTATTTTCCGTATCCAGCAAGTCCCCTATATCATAAGTTTGATATCTAAGATATACATCATAATCATTATAATAAGGTGTTAAATAATTAGTTCCTACCTTATGCCCGTTAATAAATACCCTATAAAGTCCTAATCCTGTTATATAAAGCCTTGCTTTTTTCACCTGTCCAATGGCAAATTCCTTGCTTATAACGGGGCATTTTATATCTTCATCAGCAGGCGTAATAAATTTAGCATTAAGAGGCAGCGCTGTTTCAAAATAGGTCATATCACTTGATAACCCCTCGGTTTCTACGCACCAATAATATCGCTTTCCCTCAAGAAACTTAAAAGGCAAATAAATATTATGACTTTCATCAATATGAACTTTTTGACTATAAACCGGATCTGCCCTTTCTTCATCATAAACTTTAATTATAAAATCTTGTCCAATATTTGCTTTAAATGAAAACTGGAGTTTCTCTGCCGCTATTCCCACCGGCTCTGTAAGATGATTAACTTTTAAATCATAAATATTCATACTCTATCACATCCTATATTAAAATACGATCAACATTCCCTTTATCAATTACATCAATTCTAGTATAAAAAATATCTTTTTCCGGTTTTATTCCTGTTACAAGATAGTTATATAACATCACTGCAGGATCATGCCCCTGACCAAAGGGATTTTGCCCTATGGCAGCAGTTACTACTCCCTTCTTAATATAGCTACAAATTTCCTCATCTGGATCAAACATTACTAATTTAACTTTACCAGATACTCCTGCATCTTCAATAGCTTTAGGTATCTTCATTTTTGCACCAGGTACAAACATCCCTACTAAATCAGGATTACTATCTATATAATCTCTAATTGCTTGATAACTTTCATCCATATTTATATTTAGTATAAGATCTTCTACTATCATAATATCTGATCTATGTTTTAAAGAATCCTTAAACCCTCTCACCCTTTCGTCAAATTTAATAGAAGCATTTTCTACAATAAGAATCTTTCCAGGCGCCTTTATTGCTTTTCCCATTGTTTCACCTGCTATGTATCCTGCATTATAAGGATTTTGCATTACGCACACCAAACGTTTACTTTCAGATATAAAATCAGTGTTATATGTAGCAACAGCAATACCTTGATCAACAGCTGTATTTATGTTTGATACATAATCGTCGCTAAATACAGGTATGCAAATTCCATCATATTTTTCTTTTATGCATTTGTTTATTGTCTCTATAAAAGTTTCTATAATATCTTGGCCTTCTACAAATATAATATCTAAAGTAACATCTTTCTTAATTAATTCTTCTTTAGCATACAAACTTCCTTGGTATATCGAATCCCAAAACTCACCAAATTTTACTGTAATTACTGCTATCTTTAATTTCTTATGAACTCCTAAATCTACCGGACGAATACCAGAATTAAACATATATATCTGACTTTTAATTTTATCTACAAATTGATTTAAAGATCCGACCGATGCATGGATTTCTTCAAGAGAAGATTGTCCCTCCTCTGAAAGGGCTGCATATTCTGTTATGCTATCAGTTGTAGATAAGGCCATGGATTGAACTTCTTTAATTGCTTCAGCTGTTTCATTGGTAAAATTGCCAATATTAAGCATCTGCCCCATTATATTGTTTATTTGATCTTCAATTATCTCATTTCCCTCAAGAATGTTATCAAATTTTGACTTTATTTCCTTGAAGATAACTTCTCCTGAATATAAATCTTCATTAATATTTAAAATGCTTTGTTCAACCCGTTTACTGCTATTTGTTATACTTAATATTTGACTGTCTATCTTTTTTATTTCATTTCTAGTTTTCTCAGATAATTTTGTAATCTCACCGGCTACCACAGAAAAGCCTCTTCCGGCAGCACCAGCTCTAGCAGATTCAATAAGGGCATTTAATGACAGCAGTTTCAACTGATCACTAATGTCTAAAATAAAGCTACTGACTTTAGATATTTCATCTACACTATCTTTTAATACTCTCATAAAGTCTTCCGTTTCACTCATACCGGTTATTATCTTAGAAATATTATTATCATAATGATATAAACTTTCGGTACCTTGAATTGAAGAGTTTATAGTGTTTGAAGCTACAGTTTTAACATTATCTACACTATTTTTTATATTCTCAATATTTTTACATATTTCATCAACCTTCGAGACTGTTTTATTTAATAGGTCAAATTGTGTTTTTGTATTTTCAGCTATTTCTTGTATTTCATTAGTCATATGTTCATTATTAGTGTTAAAAACATTCATATTGTCAGATACCGTGTTTATGACATTGGATAAAATAATAGTATTCTTTTTTGTGTTTTCCACAAAATAAAGTAAATTTGATTTTACAATATTTAAAGCATTTGCCAGGATCTTTTCTTGACCTTCACCCGATAAAACATCACTTACATCTAATTCTCCTTCGGAAAGCTTCTTAGCTAAATAAAGTATTTCCTGCCGTGCTTTATTCTGCCGTTCCTTCAATATCTTTCTTATCATTTGCTTCCCCCCTGTATGAATAAACAACTTCAATTACATGTTTTTCCATGAAGCATTTCAGGTAATTCCCACTTAAATCTTCTTAATAGCCATGCATAGCTTTTTCATAAATATGTAGCTCGAATGGTATTTAACCAATTTATATCCTAGTGTCCCAAACCCCACAAAAAGGATCTATGGGGTTTTTACCCTTAAATTCACTTCTCCCCATTATTTTTTCAATAATAGCCTCTATCACATATGGAGAATGGCAGTAACCATTAATATATGTTTTTATCATGGGTACATCAAATAAATGATAAGGATTACCTACACTGATATACATAGTCGGAATTTCAGCTGCAAACCATGGTAAATTATTGCCTGCACCAAACAAGGTATGCCATTGTATTCTAGAAACGGTCTTATTGCTAGCATTTTCTATATTACCTATATAAATTACTAAATCATATTTGCTTTTAAAATCATCTACTTTTGCATCCAAAAATATAGTTTCTAATGTCTCCGGTTGATACTTGGTTATCTCAAATCCTTCCTTAGTTAGTAACTGGTCAAAATGATAATAAACTCTATCATTAGATTGGAAATCCCCTAATATTTGTAATAAAACTCTTCTATGTTTATTAATATCCAGTGGTAATAAGTCTTGGGTATCTTTAACTAAGGTAATTCCCTCATCTGCCGCTTCCCTTGCCCACCTAACATGTTCTTCACATTGTAGAATTTGTAAGCTTTCTTCGGTCTTTATTAGCATATTATCGGACTTTTTCTCAGGCAAACCAATTGCCGCTTTAGTAGCAAGTATTCTTAATACCGCCTCATTTAGTCTTCTTTCACTTAAAATTCCTTCCTCCACCCCCTCTTTCATATAACGAATATCTTCCTCAAGATCCCTTGTAAATAAAAACATATCACAACCATTTTCAATTGCTTCGGGAACTGCCCTTTTTCTTTGCGAAACTGCTGTAAAACCTACCATGGGACTTGCATCAGTGCAGATTAAACCATTAAAGTTTAACACTCCCCTTAAATATCCGGTTAGTATGTTTTTCGATAAAGTTGCCGGTATTACTTGAGTACAAGGCTTTTTATTAAAATATTCTTCAATTGCCGGCATTGCTATATGCCCTATCATGATGCTCATAATTCCATCATTTATTAGACATCTGTATATTTTACCATAGCTATTTTCCCATTCTTCGACCGATAAATAATTCACACTTGTCAATAGATGTTGATCTCTTTCATCAACTCCGTCTCCTGGAAAATGTTTAATTGTTGGAATTATTCCAGCTTCTTTTAGACCTCTAATATAGCAACTTGCCATTGTTATAATTTTATCTGCATCATTGCCGTATGTCCTTACATTTGTTATAGGATTTCTAAAATTTAAATCTATATCTACAACAGGAGAATAGGTCCAATTTACTCCAACAGCACTCCCCTCGGTTCCTGAAACTTTTCCCAGCTGATACGCTCTCTCAGGATCATCTGTGGCAGCAATCAACATCTGTCTTCCCATATATGTTCCATTTTCAGCAATACCTATACCGCCATCTTCCAAGTTGGCACTTATTAAAAGTGGAATAGCTGCCCCTTCTTGCAATGTATTTATTGCAGTCTGTATCTCCCTGGCATCACCACTACGAAACATTACTGCACCAAAATTATATTTTTTTATATAGCTATGTAATTCATTGGGGTTATTTGTATAAAACAAGGGGCAAAACAATTGTTCAACCTTTTGATCTGTTGTAAGACTTTCTAATGTATTTTCTACCCATAAAATTTGATCTTCTGTAAGATAAAAAGGCTTTGATTGTAAATCTATCATTCAAGTCTCTCCTTCAATTTTTATTACTTAGTAGCTTTTAACTTGTTTTTAAATATACTTGTCAGTACTTTACCTTGAGCAGATATTACATTTATAGCAAGAATAAATATTCCTGTTATTATTGTTGAAATAGCACTTCCCATCTCTGCATCAAAAACAGTAGTTAGGCCATATGACATCAGGCTTAAAGTAGTGGCACCTACAATAATACCTAGGGTATCACCACAATATTTTCCTACCATTAACCCAATAAATACAGGAAGAATATTACTAAACAAACTGCCCACAGTTGATAAAGAAGAAAATGCTGCTCTATGAAGACCTTGTGAGGCATATATCATAGTTGCAAATCCAAATATTATTCCACTAAAAATATAGGAAATAATAACATTCCTTTTTTCGTTAATTCCGATGTTGACTGCCACCTGTTGATTATGAGCCAGTAACATTGCTTGCTTTCCTGTAATTGTAAAATGACTATATATTATATAGGTAATTAAACCTCCTATAAAAGGAAATAAGGCAAGAGGATAAGATGAGAACACCTTTAACTGCATATTAGCTACAAGATTAATCCCAGCTCCGTTATAAATTAAAGTAGTAATAGCTTCATAAAGTAAGGCCATTCCTATAGTGGCGATAATAATAGGAAGTCTGCCATATACATATACAAGTGAAACTACTAGGCTTAAAGCCAAACATATTCCCAGACATAAGGCTGCAAAAATAACTTTATTGTTACCATTATTTTTTGAAACTGTGCCGGCAATTATCGCTGCAAGAAGCATGATACTTCCGCCTGAAAAATCAAATCTTCCACTTTTAAACTGCAAACCTATACCTAAAGCACATGTTGTAGAAACTGCTATATCTACTAATACTGTCTTCCACATGGGCCAAGTGCCATAATACATTTTTCCGTTGGCATAACATGCTATCATCATTATTAAATACATTGTTACTGGCAATGCCAATGTACCAATGATTTTTTCAAATACAGTATATTTTCTTTTCAATGTTATATATCCTCCTATCTTGGTAGCATTCCTTTCGATTTTCGGCAAGTTATTAGTACAACTATTATAAAAATAATTGCCTTAATGATATATACCTGATTGGGCTTTACTCCTATTAAAGGCAAGCCTATATTTAATAAAGATAGTGTAAATGCACCAATAATGGCATAAGATACTTTTGATCTCATCCCCCCTGATAGGGGCATTCCACCGAGTATAAGGGCAATCATAACATTCATTTCAAATCCTGTACCGGTAGAATCAGATGCTGATCCTGTATAACCCATCTGGAAAATCGAAGCAACCACTACACAAAGTCCCATAATTAAATAGCAAATTATTTTATACTTAATTAAATTAATACCACTCTGCTGTGCCACAATAGGATTAGCTCCTATTGCTTTTGCATATTTGCCTAATTTTGTAAAATTAAAAAGATAGGTTATAATAATTAGCTCGGTAATTAATACAATCAGCATAAAGATAGGATTTTTAAATATTCTATAATCAATTGTTTTTAATGATATATTTCTTGAACCTAGATTGTTATACATAATTGAACTAACTCCACCTAATACCATCATAATAACTAATGATGAGACAATAGGATGGATTTTTAACACTTCACCAGTAGCACCGTTAATTAAACCTATAAACAAACTTATTACTAAGGATAGTAATATTCCCCATAGTAAGGTTCCTGTTTTGTTTCCTATAATAACCATTAAAGTTGCATATAAACCGACTTGTTTTCCTATACTGATATCCATATATCCCAGTGTATATACAAAAATAGCACCTACAGACATAAGAGCCATTACAATCACATCTGAAATAAGGGTTGATAATTTTGTAATTGTCCAAATATTTTCTCCAAAAAATGGTGGTACTATTGAAAAAACAATTATACATACAAGTAATCCACCATAAGCAGCTACACCAGATATATTTGACTTAATATAATGCCTTATAATTTTTTCTTTTTCATGCCCATTCATTATCCTGCCCCCCTAGATCATGTACTCGATAATATCTGTTTGTTTCAGATCTGCTGATCGGAAAAACTCTTTAGTAACCTTAAAATTTTTCATAATTAAAAGTCTGTCTACCATACCAATTAATTCTGAAAGCTCCTCAGATATTAAAAGAATTGCCTTTCCTTCCTTTTTCATTTGCTCAATCAAGGAGTACATAGCCTGCTTTACGCCAATATCTACACCACGGGTAGGGCAGTCCATTATAATTACATCAGAATCCTTTGCTGTCCATTTTGCAAAAGAAACCTTCTGCTTATTACCCCCTGACAAAGTGCTAACCAATTGCTTACCACTATGACATTTAATATATAATGTTTTAATTTCAGCTTCTGTCAATTTTCTTTCTTCCTTGGGATTTATAAAAAATCTTTTTTGTAAATCATTTAGAGAAGGTAAAACTATATTTTCTTGAATAGATGCATTTAAAATTAAGGCCTCTGTATCACGATTTTTAGATATATAACCTATCCCACTATTTATAGCATCTAAAGGATTTAATATTTCTTTATTGTTTCTTATGATTTTTCCGGAAGTTAGTTTCTCAACTCCAAATATAGTTCGCCCAATCTCATGCATACCGCATCCAGATAATCCACCTATACCCACAATTTCTCCTTTATGTAAAGATAAATTGAACTCTTTTATCCGGCCAAATGAAATGTTTTGTAGCTGTAGGGCCAGCTTACCAGTATGAGAATAATCATAATCCTCCCTATAATACTTCTCCCCTATTTCACGTCCAACCATCATATATCGTATCTTCTTAATTGCACCCACTAAATTCATCTCTTCTTTGCTTAAATGTCCTATAATATCTCCATCACGAAGTACTGTAAGGCAGTTACAATGTTCTAAGATTTCATCCATATCATGAGATATAAATACTACACCCTTATTCATATCAGCCATTTTATGTATTAAATCATATAAAATTTGCCGCCCTTCTAATGAAAGAGCTGTTGTGGTTTCATCTACAACTAAAATTTCTGTTTTATCCTCAACACAGCGAACAATTTCAATTAATTTTCGTTCTTCAAAACTATAAAAATCTATAGGATCTTTCCCTCTAATATGCTTTATATTAAATTTATCTAATATCTCATCTGCCGCCTTAAACATCTTCTTCATATTTATAACACCAAAAGACTTAAAAAGATGCTCCCTGCCGGCAAAAATATTCTGAGCTACTGTAACGTGGGGTATTGTGTTGGCTTCCTGCAGAACCATAGATATACCGCCTTCCTGCGCTTCCACCATAGTGGCCGGGCTCCATTTCTTTCCTTTGTAGTACATCTCTCCTCCGCTAGCAGACTGCATTCCTGAAGCAATAGACATAATTGTCGATTTTCCTGATCCATTTTCCCCAACTAAGCCTCTTATTTCTCCACGTCTTAAAGTAAAATCTACTTTTTTTAAAGCAATTGTTGCACCAAAAGTCTTATTCATTTGTCTTGCTTCAAATAATATTTCATTTTTCATCCTCATCTTCCTTTATAAGCATTTTATTGAGATTTACTTATTATTTATCCTTACTTATAACAATGGATGCACCTTCTATACTTGTAATTCGATATACATTCCCTTTGATTTTTAATACTCGGTAATACCCTGCCATAATTTATCCTTTTCAAATCTGGAGGCCTGTATATGACATTACTATTGCCATAGTTCAGGCCTCTTCAAAATTAAACTAAATTAATATATTTATCTATCCTTCAGAGCATCAACTGTTAACGCATATGAATGGAATAGTTCATATAATTCTTCATATGTAGCATCAGGATTATATCTAGTCAATACAGTCTTAATATCATCCATGGTAAGTTGTGCCAAGGAGACATCTGCTGTTCCAAACATGGATTTACTCATTATATTCTCGATATCCTCTTTACTGTCTATTACATACTCCAAAGAATTTATTCTCTCAGGTTCTACATAACCTTTATTCATCACGCCATATAATGCGTTGTCCAACATTATTATTGGCCAAGCAATATTTTCTGCAGGGGATACAGTTATAAATTGAATTACACCATCATCGCCAATATCAGCTATAATAGCTTCATCATCATTAAAACCACTTGTAATTAATTTTGTATCAGTTGAACAGCTGCCATTAGCCATGGCACTCTTCATAGTTGGATAAACGAATTCAATTCCAGCACATAAGGCAACTATTGCATCCAGATCATCCCGATTATCTTCTAAGAAATAATTTTCTTCAAGAGGCTGGAATTCTAAAACCTTAGTTTCTCCTATTATCTGTATTTTTTCTTCTTCAGATGCAGTCTTATTATGTTTATCAATCTCTTCACGTAATGTCTTATCAGCATCAGTCAGATTAGGGTATGCAAAAGCCGGAAATACAACAGTTGTTAATTTCTTATAGCCTTTTTTAATAACTGCTTGTGCCATTTGTGAACCAAGTAATCTTCCATCATAATATCCGTCACAAATTGTGCCTAAAAATTTAGGATTAGATGCTACTTCAGCATTGTCACCATCTTTTGCAAAGACAGAAAGCATATCTGTATTATAGCCTACAACATATAAATCTGGATATTCTGCCATGATGTCTTTAATTCCACCATCTTGACTCATAATTAAACCTACAACATCTCTTGTCATGCCATTTCTAACAGCATTTAAATTTCCTGCCGGATCATTATACATATCCCCATATATTACCTGTAGTTTATAGCCTAGCTCATCTAAAATCATAGTCGCATAAGCAATAGCCGTATCATAACTGATACCTGATGTTAAATTAGACAACCACATAATTGTCCCGCCTTCACTTTCCTTTGTATTAGGCGTTTTTTCTTTTTCATCATCTTTTTTACCTACCTTATTTTCTTGCCCCAACTTACCCGAAGGTTCCTGTTTATCTGTTTTTTTACCACATGCACTAAAGCTTCCGAGAACTAATACTAATACAATAGTAATTGACAGAATTCGTTTTAAAAACTTTTCACTCATAATTCTCCTCCTAAATATTAATTAAATTGTCATACACCACCATTACTATGTAATCAAATTATACCATTTTCACAATTTCAAGTTAACGACAATACTTTTCAAGTATCCTCTCATTTATTTTGAACTAATTGTTTAGCTAAAGAAACTTTTTATATATCATAAGAATTGCATATAAAAATAATAATTTTTGACTCATTTCTGAAATCACTTTAAGGCGTCTCAAATTTATTTACATTTTTTTGTTTTTGTACTATAATTATTTTATCAATATAGAGGAGGCTCTTATCTTGAATACTAATGATAAAAAACTTCTTACATTTTCTAAAGACATCCCAGTTTATATTAATATTTATAAATATGACCAACCCTTACGTCATTGGCATCAAGCTACAGAACTTCTATTTGTATTATCTGGCAGTGCAGATATTATTATTGCAGATAAATCTTATCATCTTATAACAGAGGATGTCTGTTTAATCAATAAAAACACTATCCATGAAACTACAGGGTATAACTGTACCATACTCTCGATCTGCTTTCATATTGACGAGCTAATAAATGTAGATACTTCTAAAGACCTATATTATGAGCTTAACTCTTCCGGACAAACTTCAAGTAAAAGATACGATTATGTAAGACATCTTATTGCTATGTTAGTCAAGGTCAATTCATCAGGAGAAAATAAATATATGACATTAAGTCTGCTCTATGCACTTATAAGTCACCTTACAGATTCTTTTCAAAGTGTCTCCCCAATAACAATTACAGCAACCTCTGAAAATCATAAGCGCATGGCTAATATTTTACATTATATCGACCAGCACTATCGTGATAACTTAACCTTAGAGGAGGTTGCCAGAGCTCACAATATGTCAGTTTCATATTTTGCATCATATTTCAAAAAAAATACCGGTTCAACTTTTCTTAATTATTATAATAATCTAAGACTTACCTATGCAGTAAATGACATGTTAACCAGTGATGAACCCCTAGATACTATTATTCTAAATAACGGTTTTTGTGATACCCGTTCTTTTAGAAACTTATTTAAAAAGGTATACAACTGCCTGCCTAGTGTTTATCGCAGTAAATATCGCAAAACCAGAGACTATGATAATAAAATTAATACATCTAATAAATACAGCTCCTTAGATTACCAACTTGATAGTAGTAACGACTTAAAATACTTAGCTAAGTATTTAGATATATATGATAACAATAGCGGTTTTCTTCTTTTAAAGAATAATGCAAATTTACACATTGATGGAGGCATCGTGGATTTTTCAAAAAAAGGTATCGAGTTGTCTCACAATTTCAGAAAGCTATGTTGCGTAGGAAGCGCAAAGCAATTTCTCTATTCAGATGTCCAAGATATGGTTAGACGTGTTCAAAAAAATATAGGTTATGAATATGTCAAATTCCACGGAATTTTATCAGATGAAATGATGGTATATATGGAGAAGGAAGATGGTTCACCTATATATAGTTTTGCTCTAGTTGATAAAGTTATAGATTTTTTATTAAGTGTAAATCTAAAGCCACTTATACAGCTATCATTTATGCCATTGTTATTGGCATCAGATAAAAACAAGTTAATTGATATGTGGCATTACAATACGTCACCACCTAAAGATATAAAAAAATGGACAGACCTTGTTTACGCTTTTGTAAACCATCTTATAGATCGCTATGGACAAAAAACAATTCGCACTTGGCTTTTTTGCGTTTGGAATGAACCTGATGGATCTCTCGATAGTTTTGGTTGGGAGAACCCCTGTGAATTTTATCATTTTTATAAGGAAACATATAATACTGTGAAATCAATTGATAACCAACTTCTATTTGGAACACCTTCCTTTTTGCTAATACCTGATTCAGAAAATCAATGGGTCAATGAATTCTTTAACTATTGTATCAAGAATGAATGTATACCTGACTTTATAAATATTCATTATTATGATAATAGTTTTACTAAAAATACAGATAATGTATTAGAATTTTGGTCGATTAGTAATATAGAAAAAATATGTCCACTAAATGTAGATCCTTTAGCCTTTACTAAATTTATAAATCGTTTAAAGATTTACCTGAAAAAATATAAATTGAATAAGCTCCCTATATATCTTACAGAGTGGAACTTAACAATATCACAAAGGGATTTAATTAACGATACCTGCTTTAAATCATGTTATCTGACAAAAAACATATTGGAAAATTACGATAGATTAGACTCATTTGGTTATTGGTGTATCACAGATTTCATGGAAGAATTTCAATTGCCAAATGAATTGTACCATGGCGGACTTGGCATGTTCACATATAACGGAATATCTAAGGCTCATTATAATACATTTGTATTTTTAACACATCTGAGAAATGAACTGATAGCAAAAGGCAACGGATATTTTATAACTAAAGACAAATCCAAAATTGCTATGATCTTATATAATTACGAACATTATTCAAAAATATTTGCCAGCGGAATATTATTTGATATGTCTGATGACAATCGTTATGCCCCTTTTACAAAAATGAATAAAGCTCAATTTCAAATAAAGTTTGAAAACCTTACTTCTACCAGGTGTTTAATCAAAGAAACAATTGTTAATCAAAATCAAGGAAGTAGCTACGATGCATGGGCAAAGCTTGGTCGAATAAATTTCAAAAGAGCAGAAGATTATGAGATTATTACACAAGCCTCACAACCTGGAATAACCATAAGATACGATGAAATAACAAATGGTCAATTACATATTATGGCTGAATTAGAACCCTTAGAGGTACGATTAATTGAAATAATTCTAGACCAATGAATTTATGCTAAAATCGAGTAGGAGGCTAATCATTAG
>JAAYPX010000197.1 GCA_012519565.1 Clostridiales bacterium
CAGAGACAGGTATGATTAATAACCTTTTAGTTGACATAGGGGTTATAGAAAAAGGCATACCATTTCTAACGCAAAATTGGCATTGGTCGGTTACATATTTATTAGTAGGTGTATGGGCTGGTATGGGCTGGGGGTCTATTATATATCTGGCTGCAATTACCAGTATTAATGGTGAATTATATGAGGCAGCTATGATAGATGGTGCTGGGAGATGGAAAAGAATGAGATATATTACACTCCCTGGCATAAAAAGTACAGTTGTTACTTTGTTGATAATGAATTTAGGAAGTCTAATGGGAAGTAACTATGAGCGTCTAACAGCCATGGGTAATGTTAATGTTAAAGATGTACAGTATCAATTATCAATCTATATATATGAAAAAGGTTTAGCCAGTGGTTGTGGCTTTTCAAGGGCAACAGCAGTTGGATTATTTCAGTCATTGGTAGGCTTGATCCTTGTTCTTGCTGCTGATAGATTTGCCAAAAAACTTGGTGAAGATGGCTTAATTTAGGAGGCGAAAAATGATAAAAAGAAAGAATAGAACAGATGAATTTAGCGCAGACAATCGTGCTGTTATTAAGTTTAAAATAAGTGACTTAGTAATGATGGTCGTTTTGGTAATTCTTTGCTTAACCTGTGTGCTTCCTTTTCTACATCTTATGGCAAAGTCTATAAGTAGCAATGCTCCTGTACTTGCGAAAGAAGTGTTTTTTTGGCCAAAAGATGTGAATTTAAGAGCATACAAAGCTATTTTTAATGATGGGCAACTTACCCACTCCATGATTTATTCTGCAATAGTTGTAATATTGCAAACTGTAATAGGGGTCTCAACTTGCATAATGGCAGCATGGCCTTTGTCCAGAAAGCGTCTAAAAGGTAGAACAGCTTTAAACTTATTTATTATGTTTACCATGTATTTTAATGCAGGTTTGATACCAACCTATCTATTATTAAGCGATCTCAAGATGTTAAATACCATGTGGGTGCTTATTTTACCAGGTGCTTTTGGGGCTTACAATTTCCTGATTATGAGAACTTACTTCTCCAGTTCAATACCAGATAGTTTAGAGGAAGCGGCCTATCTGGATGGAGCAAGTAATATTCAGATTATAACTAAGGTTGTAATTCCGCTATCAAAGCCTATTATAGCTACAATTTCACTATTTATTGCGGTGGGACGTTGGAATGGCTATCAAGATAGTAAATTTTATATTACTAAGAAATCCTTACATATGGTACAATATCTACTTAGCATGATGGTAATACCTATGGATCAAGCAGAACAGATTAGTATCTCTGAGGCGTCAGCTATTACTACAACCCCTGAGGTAATTCAGGCTGCAGCAATAATGTTCGTAACTATACCTATACTTTGCGTCTATCCTTTTATACAGAAATATTTTGTAAAAGGTGTTATGATTGGAGCGGTTAAGGGATAATGATGTGAAATCCATGTGGATTTTATATATAAAGATTAAAAAGGGAGGATTAAAATCATGAAGAAGAAGGTAACAAAAGTCGTTACGCTGTTATTGATTGGAATTTTGACTATTCTCATGTTCACTGCCTGCGGTAAAAAAGACAACAATGATGCAGACAGTAACAAATCTGGTAGTAATACTGGGTCCAAAGTAGAGGATAAAAAAGATGATAGTAAAAACGACAACAAGGATAGTAGTCAGGATAAAGAACCTGTGGCTGGTATAGAAGGTTGGGAGCCTTTTGAAAAAAACGTATCAATTACAATTCCTGTTTATGACAGAGGCCAAGATGGGTTGCCAGCAGTTGACAACAACTATTGGACCAAATGGGTACAAGAGAATTTTGGAGATAAATATAATATCACAGTTAATTATGAACCAATTCCCCGTACTGATGTTATGACAAAGTATTCTCTTCTTATCGCAGCTAAGAATACACCAACCATTTTAATGGAATACGATTATCCTAAGGTGACTCAATGGGCTGCAGAAGGAGCCATGGCAACATTTAATATGGAGGACTTTGCCTTTGTTGCTCCTAACTACTATCAATCAATGGTAGATAATGATCTTCTAGTATACACAGAATTAGATGGTGAGACCTACTATGTATGTGCAGTAAGGCCTTATGCAGCAACAGAGTATAAGTTTATCAGCTTCTATCGCTTAGATTGGTTAAAAAAAGTAGGCTATGATCATGTACCTACTAACAGAGAAGAAGAAGTCGATGCTATGAATAAGATAATTGCAGCTGGACTTACTGATATTGAACCTATGAATCATAAACTACCTACTGCAAACTATCAAGCCAATGCTTGGAGAAGCTTCCCTCTAGATGAGAGAGATTGGGTTATGTATGCAGATATCAACGTTGCAGCTTTCTCCTGGGAACCTGTTAAAGAGGCTATTAGGAGAGATAATGAGAACTGGCATAAAGGTTTTATAACAAAAGAATTTGAATTAAATGATGCCACTACTGAGCAAGCTAATTTCGTAGCTGGTAAAACATATAGTTATGGTGGTTATATGGCATCAAAAGTAGATTGGTTAGATGCTTTCTATGAGAATAACCCTGATGCTGAATTAGCAATCGGTACTTTCTTATATGATGATAATGGCGAAGTTGTTTTTGATATGACAGATGGTTTAATACCTCAAGAGCGTTCTAACACACCATATGGTATGGTAATTGGTTTCTCTTCTTTTGCAACTGAAGAGCAAATTAAGGCTGCGTGGATGTATATGGAGTGGATGAAACAACCAGAGGTTTTAAAAACAATACAATATGGTATTGAAGGTATACATTACACAGAAACTGATGAACTTGGATATCCTATTCCACTGGATATGTCAGGTAAAGAGGAAAGATTTAACTTTAATGATAATAAAGATATGTGGTGTGTAGTTATAGAAGCTAAGGAAAGAGATACAATCGAAGATTCTATAGCGGCTATAGCACCTAGAGGTATACCACAGGATTTTACTGAAGATATGGTGAAAAATTATTATGTTAAGGCTAAAAAAGCAGAGAACGGATGGATTTATCCTGATCCTGTATTCTCAGTACCAATCGAAGCAGTGAATATGTACAGTGCTTCACTGCAGAGTTTATTCCAAGAATACTATACAAAACTTGTTAAGTGTGATCCAGCTGATTTTGATACTATGTATGAGAAGTTTAGACAAGAGTATCTGGATGCTGGCTACCAAGAGATTATAGATGAGAGATTGGCTGCATATGAGGCAGGTAAGAGTACTAGGCTGCCAGATAAATCTAAAAAATAATTTAGAAATAATTGTAAATTAATTAAATAGCATATATAATATAAAAGACAGCGATATGTTGAACTTAAGGGTTCATATTACTGTCTTTTATTTTGCTAGAAAGTAAAAGATACTGTAGTTATAGTATCTTCTTACAAATAAATAAAAAGGGGAATGTAGCGATGAATAAGAAGCAAAAAAAGAGAGCGCTTTCAATACTGCTGATGATTTCGTTAATTGTCAGTAGCATATCTGCTAAGCCTATACCAGCATATGCTGATAGCAGTGAAGGTTCACATTCTCATTATTCATCCGATGAGTTAGTTGAATTTTATTTTGGCACAGAAGTAACTAAAGACACAGTGTATAGTCCTGATGTTGGCTATGGTTTTACTACTGTGGAGTATCTTGATCCTGCACCAGGATGGATAGAGGGTGTATATTATCCGCGGAAGCCAATGGTATCACACAGCTCTGATTATGTGAATGCCGTTATGGCTAGCTCAGATGCTAATGAGAATTTAGATCTAATACCAGGCTTTGCTAATAATCCAGCTGATAATGGAAATTCAGAAACCGGTGAAGCAGATGATGTAAATGTAGTCTCTGGTACAGCCATTAATGTGGTTTCAGAAACAGTTGCAGCTGATATCAAAGCAAATCCTGTGTCTGGTCCTGCTCTTGGAGTATTGGAGATTGGCAGTATTGTTTGGACAGAAACAGAGAGTTCTGGTTACGGTGTATATACATATGAAAACACATCTGTGTTTAATGTAGACTTAGATAATGCCGATTATAATGTAACAGTAACCCTAGTTAATCCTTCGGATAAAGAATATACCGCTTATTTAAAGGCAGAAGATATCACCAAGGCCAGTGGTATAACAGTAGCACCTGGGGAGACAGTAGAGAAAACTATTACTGCAATACTGGTAGATGGTCAGCTGAATCTTAAATTCTTGGCGTCTAGTTCAGCCACCCAGGAAAGCCTGGCGACAAGAGGCGAAGTATATGTTAGCAAGGTTTCAATTGTGCGTCAAGCAACCAATGAGCTAGCAGATAAACCTACCATATTTATAGCATCAGATTCCACAGTGCAAACTTACGATGATTATTATTATCCACAATCTGGTTGGGGACAGACCTTATATCATTTCTTTGGTGATTTCATAGAAGAAAGGGAATGCACAGATTGTGATTATAGTCAGGCGCAGACCTATGAGACGGACAAGGTTATAATTGAAAATAGAGCAATTGGGGGAAGAAGCTCAAAGTCATTTATTACTGAAGGAAAATTAGATGATCTATTGGAAGATGTTAAGCCAGGGGATTATGTATTGGTGCAATGGGGACATAATGATGCTACTTATTCAAGACCTAATCGATATGTATCAGTAGCAGAGTTTCCTGAAATGCTTAAGTATTATATAGACGGAACTAGGCAAAGGGGCGCAACTCCAATATTAGTTACACCTGTTGCCAGATATAGTCCAAGAGGTGACGGCACATTTAATAGTGATTTTGAAGGTTACCGCCAGGCAATGATTGCCCTTGGTGTAGAGAAGAATGTTCCTGTTCTTGATCTAACTGGTGCATCCATAGCCCTATGTGAAGCTTTGGGGGTAGAGGGTGCAAAATCATTATTCTTGCATCTGGCTGCAGGGGATTATGATGGAGCTTATGCAGGTGGTGCAACAGATTCTACCCATTTACAATATTACGGGGCATACAAATTTGCTCAGTGTGTTGCAAAATTAATTTTAGAATACTCAGTAGATAATCAATTAGACACTTTAAAATCTTATGTTAAATTACAAATGCCAAGCACTGTGCCAGAGACAGTATCTAATCTGGTTACTACTACAGTTGGTGCAACCAGTATCAGTTTTGCATGGGATTCTGCAGATGGCTCAGAACTATATTATATTTATCGAGCTGAACTTACTGCAGGAATGACTATTGATGATATTGACTTTACTCAAGCTGAAAAATACTCCGTTAGTCCAGTGGCAAGATATACAGATAAAAACTGTGAAAGCGGAAAGGAATATGTATATGCTGTAAGGGGCTTTAACGAATTTGGCCTAGGTGAATTTTCTAATAAGATTCTAGTGTCAACAAAATCAGCTCTATATAAGTTTGATTTTGATAATGGCTAGATTCTTTTTTCTTAAGCTATTTTTTAGGCATATTTATTTGTCTTATCGTGACATCAACACGACCATCTCCACATGGCTCTAGTGGTCATTATTGATGTCTCGTCAGTGGGAACATGTCAACCGTTTTAAGCATTTTTGAGGTTTGGGGAAACATATCAATAGTTTTTAGGGTTTTGGGTAATATACCCATCATACTACCAACCCATCAGTTGGTCATTTTGTAAGATACTCTGGCTTAGATTTTGCTAAAAGAACAGCATTTTACAGCAGCTCTACTCTCTAGTCTATCTAACCAAAATCCAAAAATATATCATAAATACAACCAATTATTCTAAATTATATATATCTAGAGTAACATGTTTTGTATTCGCTCCTAGGAATTGTAATTGGGCCATGACTTGTTAGGTAGCCTTACCCAAAATTTCACTCTGACGCGAAGCGTAGGCATCCTAGCAACGCCAACTAGTTATTTGCAGTCACACTGATACA
>JAAYPX010000198.1 GCA_012519565.1 Clostridiales bacterium
AAACTCTATAATAGAAAACTATTTTAAAATACATTGAGTTTTTTTAGGAACATAGATATAATGGTTTGTATGTATTTAACAGAATTGTAATATTATATCTGTATATTAGAACATTAGCTTCAACCAATATAGATATTATCATGGATTATTTAAGATAAGGCATACTAACAATTTGCCATATAACAAAAGAAGGAGATGGAGAAAAATGACTATATATGCTTTTGATACAGATAAACACTTTGTTTTTCTTGGAGCTGGCAAATTTCAATCTCCTACCCCCTCCTGGATGCACTATCGAAGAAAACTACTAGAATTTGAGTTTATGCTGGTTACGGATGGAGTCTTATATATTGCTGATCATAATAATAGGTATGAAGTCTCTAAAGGAGAGTATATATTAATGGCCCCCACAGATAATCAACATGGCTATAGAGCTTCTTCATGTTCCTTTTATTGGATGCATTTTTCATATAATAATAACCAAAACAACCCTCTGATTTGTAATGATATAGAACAGCTAGACTTACAACCTAAGGAGCTGATTATCCCTAAAAAGGAGCTACTATCCTCCTATGAGCGGGTAATTATTCTTATGAAACAGCTTCTGGATTCAGATAAGAGATATCGTGAAAGTATCTTAAATAAGTATTTAACTTCAGCAATTCTAGCAGAGACAGCTAATCAAAGTACCTTATTTAGAAAGCTATCTAAGGTGAATTCAGGCGACCAGCTCTTTAATGATATCTATGAGTATATTCTTATGCATGCCAGTGAGAATATTACAGTAAATAGCCTGGCCGAATACTTTAATTATAGCCCGACATATCTGACTTCTTTTTTCCGAAGACATTCAGGATTGACTATAAAACAATTTATGCTACAGGCAAAGATGGAGATAGCTAAGGCAGAGCTAACCGATAGTAATCATTCCGTTACACAGATTGCTTATAATGTTGGATTTGATGACGTTCATAATTTTAGTAATGCCTTTAAGAAGGTTGTAGGCTTATCTCCAACTGTATATCGTAATACCTTCGCTAAACGGCATCTAAATAATACATAGGAGCTAATAATTCCCTACAAAATCAATCAAGCCCCTCTTATTCACTTGTTTCTTAGAGAGGGGCTTGCTAGTAAATAGCAGTATTCTGCCTACTAGATTAATTATAGATAGGTCTTCTCTAATATCTTTTAAGGTATAGTAAATAATTAATTACTCTACGATTACATCCATACTAACCATGCGAAATCTATCATTTAAATCCCTATTAGCCGACATATCAAATCTTGGTACCCCATCAATATCAAAATGCACCCTATGTATTCCTATTGATCTTGGAGTATAAGTCATCTTGTATTCAGAATGATAAGTTATCACTAGCTCGCCTGTATCATCCTTGAAAAATGAATTATGCCCTGCTCCATATAAGTAATCAATAGAATAATAGGATAAGACTGGTGTACTACTTTTTCTCCAGTTTTTTGGATTTAATAAATCCATACCCCTTTTTATTGATAGTAGACCAATAGCGTAAGTATAGTTGTTACAAGCTCCTCCTGAATAAGTAATATAAATCTCCTTATCAGTTATCATAGCATAAGGCCCCTCATTATTAATAGTGTGCTCATTATTCTCCCAGCCAAAAAGTGGTCTGGTCAATAAAACAGGGCTACTGGTTAGTTGCCATGGTCTCTTAGGATCAATAGTCGCCAAATAAATCATTGAGCCTGAATCCTTGTCTGTCCCGAGAGCATATCGATAAGACCAGGACACATAGGATTGCCCATCCACTTCAAAATAGGTCATATCTAGGGTAATTCCTTCTGATGCTAAATAAGTACCATCGGATTTTCTTACGCGTATTGGTGTTTCCCAACTATTAGGGTCTAGAATAGAACCACCCTTCTTAAATTTCATCATATGAGCTTGAGGTCCCGAATCATTTGAACTTACAGCAAATAATATGTATAGTTCATTATCTATAACATGAGATTCTGGTGCCCAGAAACATTTTATGAAATCCAGTTCTTCATTATAATCCAGTATAAGGCTTTGTTTAACCCCATCTTCAAATAAAGCTGAAACAGTTTCCGCTTCCCGTACAAAGAGGCCAATGTCACCTGTACTATCATTGGTTGCTATGAAATAAT
>JAAYPX010000199.1 GCA_012519565.1 Clostridiales bacterium
TTATTCTATCATTAAAAGTTATAAAAGTCAACACATATTTATAAGTATTTATAATATTTTAACAACTGTTATTTACCCCCTTCTCCTGCAATAATCTTATCGCCTGCTACCAATGTATAGAGAGTAAAGTATTTTAAGACCTTCAACTCTTCACCCATATTGGCTAGCATTTGTATTAGATAAAATAATATAGGCAGACCTGCCCCTAGGAAGAAGTAACCTTTTGATTGATTGAAAAAACATGCCGCAAAGAAGCCAATGCCACTAACTGCTAGATGAAGGCATATCATACTAACATTTAATTGTAGATATCTGCTTATGTCCAATTCCCCAGGAAACATTACCTCACTACATATCAAGCCTATTATAGTATTTATAGCTATAAGCATAATAATACTTAGAATAATTGATACCATTTGGGTTATTATTATTTTAGTTCAGGAATTGGGACTGGCCAGTAAATTTGCCATAGAACCACTATCTATATATTTCATAAGTATTTTATTGACCAAGACAATACTAAAAATCATAGGAAAAATCAGCATAATAAAACCGTACAAATAAGTATTAATAAAGGCTATTAAAGTCCCTGTATCACCAGACATGCCCATAGCAGCCATCAATCCTGGCATCATCTCCTGATAATCGTTGAGCATCTGCGCCATCTCGGGATCAAACATATAAATAATCACAGCCGTATACATAGTTAGTACAGCAATAAATATTATAGATAACTTAATTGATGAGACCATATTTCTTTTAAACAAGGGTATTGCAATCACTATTTGTCACCTCCATATAAATGTAAGAATATCTCTTCTAGGGTCTGGGCTTTCACATCTAAATCTTTAATATTATATCTAGTAATAGCCTTAAGGAATAGCTGAATATCCCCTTTTACAGCTACAGTGACTTGATTATCGACAGTATCTATAATATTAAAACCTTCCTTAGAAAATTCACTTATATCTTCTGGAGAATTAAAGGTAATAACATAGGCCTTATGCTTTTTCTCTCTCAGTGTATTCATATCCTCAACAGCTACTATCTTACCTCTTTTAATAAATGCTGTACGGTCACAGGTTCTCTCTATCTCTTCAAATATATGAGAAGATATAATTATTGTCTTGCCTTTCTTTTTTTCCCTTAATATAAAATTAATAAAACGATTTTGCATTAAGGGATCCAATCCGCTGGTAGGCTCATCCAAGATTAAGATTTCAGGTTCTCCCATAAATGCACAAATAATACCTATTTTCTGCTTCATACCTTTGGACATTTTCTTTATCTTACCAGAAGGGTTTAATTCAAAAAGCTCCATTAATTCCTGTATTCTGGTTTTATCCTTAATACCTTTCATAGCAGCTATAAAATCCAGTAATTGCCCTCCATTCATATCATCTAGAAAAGCGATCTCTCCTGGCAAATAACCTAAGCTCCTTTGTATCTTTGCTGCTTCCTTATAACAATCCATACCACTAATACTGCAATTACCTTTATCTGGTCTTACAAAGCCCATTAGATGTCTAATGGTTGTGGTCTTGCCCGCCCCATTAGGCCCTAAAAAACCAAATACTTCTCCCTTTTTTACAGATAGACTGACATCAAAGATACCCTTACCTTGACCATAATCTTTCGTTAGATTTACTACTTCAATCAAGCTAGCCATAAACTCCCTCCCTATCAATTGTTATATCTATCATAGCTTAATTAGCCTAAAATTAAAATAACTTCATGCAAATAAAAAACCACCTTTATGAAATCCAAAGGTGGATGAAGATAATACTTGATAGAGCGACTGTTGAATATAAACAACTATTGATTATTTCTAATATAGATATTTAAGGCCTTTATCAGAAGTATTAATGCCCAAATTGCAAGTAGGTATAAGGAAACCGTTGCTAATATAGTTATTATCTGAAAAAAAGATAAAATTCCAAAGCTCATTTTCATTAATTCACCCCCATTTTCTAAACGGTAGTGTCAAGTCTGACACCCCTTTTTTCCTTCAAAACCTTTATTTATCTGGGGTTACATAGTTTTTTAATAAAAATAACAATGACCCCCTGTTTTCGAGTATAATTGGAGTTATCACACAACCAA
>JAAYPX010000023.1 GCA_012519565.1 Clostridiales bacterium
ATTAAGAGTCTTTTTTAGTCTGTGAGGAGCTTCATAGAGAATTAATGTCCTTGTGTCGTATTTTAATTCCTCTAGTATTTTTCGTTTTTCTTTTTTATCAGTAGGTAAAAATGCCTCAAAGCAAAATCGTCTGGTCGATAGCCCTGATAAGGTTAGTGCAGTTATGGCAGCGCAAGCTCCAGGTAGAGAAGTAACTTTAACCCCTGCTTCATAGGCCTGCTTAACAATTTCCTCCCCTGGATCAGATATTGCTGGGGTCCCCGCATCAGTTATTAGAGCAATATTTTTACCTGCCTTCATTTGATCTACAAGATATCTGGCTTTCTCAACCTTGTTATGCTCATGATAGCTGGTCATCGGTGTCTTAATATTATAGTGATTTAACAATTTAATACTATGTCTAGTATCTTCAGCTGCTATGATATCCACTTCCTGTAGGGTTCTAATAACCCTATAGGTTATATCTTCTAAATTACCAATGGGAGTTGCACATAGGTATAGTTGTCCCTGTGTATTTGTTAACATTGGTATCCACCTTCCCTGTTATATCCATATATATCATATATTTCATCTGTATAAATATTAGTTTCTTTATAAACAATTAAAGGGGGCTCAACCTTGAGGTAGGATTTTGCACCTTTAATACACTCCACTAATACCATGTTAGGATCCTTGTCCACATAGGGATGTACTAGCCTAATTCTCTTTGGCTCCAATTTATAAGTAGATAATTTACTAATTATCTCTGCCAAACGAAATGGACGGTGTACCAGATATAACCTTCCTCTGGGCTTAAGAATCCTTGCCACTTCCCTCACTATATCATCAAAAGTACATAGAATTTCATGACGGGCAATAGCTTTGGCTTCAGATGGATTTACAATACCATGACTGTTATTCATATAAGGAGGATTACAGGTAATAACATCAAAGGAAGCCGGTCCAAAAATCTTAGAGGCCTCCTTGATATCTCCTTGCACTATATCAATTTTATCTTTTAGTTCATTATAAGCTATGCTTCGCTTAGCCATATCTACACTTTCTTCCTGTATTTCTAGCCCAGTAAAGTGCTTTCCCTCTGTTTTTGCTTCCAAAAGTATAGGTATAATTCCAGTACCAGTACCAAGATCCAAAACCAGTTCACCTTTTAGCACCTTGGCAAATCCTGATAGCAATACTGCATCCATACCAAAGCAAAATTTTTTTGTGTTTTGTATTATTCGATAATTATTTCTATGGAGATCATCCAATCTCTCATCCGGATTAAGATGAGCCTTTATAGAACTGCTCTTATTATTCATCATCCAGTAGTGACTTTCCTTCCTTCTTTTCCAATAACTCTAAGGCCTTTAGTTCTTCATCTATGGCCGCATTGAAATCTTTCTTCTTCTTTGGTCTGAATTTAAGCTCATCTACTTTGTATTCCCGTACTTCTTTTTCATCATTCTCTAATGTTACAATTACCTTAACAATCTGCTTTAGTACGCTTACGCTCTGGACTTCTCCCTTTAAGTTATCACTGGTAGTTACCATATCACCAACATTAGGTAGTCTACTGTTTAATTCCTCGTATGCTTCCTCTTCATTCTTAAGGCAACACATAAGTCTGCCGCAGACCCCTGATATCTTAGTAGGATTTAAAGACAGGTTTTGCTCTTTAGCCATCTTAATTGATACGGGGGTAAATTCTGATAAATAGGTATGGCAACATAAGGTTCTACCACATATACCTATACCACCGACAATCTTAGTTTCATCCCTTACACCGATTTGGCGCAGTTCTATCCTGGTCTTAAAAACTGCGGCTAAATCCTTAACCAACTCTCTAAAGTCAATTCTTCCATCTGCAGTAAAATAAAATAAAACCTTATTATTGTCAAATGTATATTCAGAATCTATCAGCTTCATTTCCAAACCATATTTCTTAATCTTCTCAAGGCATATAGAAAAAGCTTCTTTTTCCTTTTCCTTATTCTTTCTCTCTATTTCATCGTCTTCTGGGGTAGCTATGCGGATTACTGGTTTTAGAGACTGAATAATTTTATCTTCCTCCACATCCCTAGGTCCCAGAACAACTAAACCATATTCAATACCCCTTGCAGTTTCCACTATTACATTGTCACCTTGTTTTATTTCATAGCCAGCAGGATCAAAAAAATAGATTTTCCCAGCTTTACGAAACCTTACGCCAATTACATTAACCATTCCTATTCTCCTTTATTGTAAGCAACATATTCTCGATTGTAATGTCAAAATTAACATTGGCTTTTAATCTTTGTTTTGTCTTTTCTATAGCATCTATTATATTATTGATCGATTCAAAACTTTTTATTTGAGCTATGCTTTTAATAAATTGATATTCCTCTTTATATAATAATAAATTAGGGTCCTTAGTTGCTTTTAACATTAGAATATCTCTATACCAAAGCACCATAAAATCAATAATATCATCGATGTACTCTTTATTCTCATTAATTACCTTAACCTTAGCAATTAATTCACTTAATTCCATGGTATCAATATCCTTTAGAATCTGTAGAATCTCTTCCTTCCTGTAATCAAAATCTTCAGATGAAGCATATTTGATAGCTTTACCCACATTTCCACCTGAAAAGTTGGCAGCTACTTCCGCTTTATAATCAGGAATCTGATACCTGTACATCAACAATTCCATAATTGCCTTTTTTTCCACCGGTCTTAAGTTTAATAATATACATCTGGATAATATGGTAGGCAAAATAGCATTAATATTATCAATCAGTAATATTATAATTCCATACTCTGGCGGTTCCTCTATGGTTTTAAGCAATGCATTCTGTGCTTGCTCTGTTAGTTTTTCTGCTGAATCAATAATATATATCTTATAGGCACTACTATAAGGTTTGACATGAATGTCGGCATTCACTTGAATACGAATATCATCCACACCGATAGAGGCTTTTTCATGGGTAACCCATATTATATCAGGATGATTACTGGTGTCTGCCTGTAGACAGGATTTGCATTGATTACATGGGTTAGCACCCTTTTCTTCACATTGCAATGTCTTAGCTAATTTCGATGCCAATAACTTCTTCCCCATACCTTTTTCTCCATGAAAAATATAAGCATGGGACACCTTTCGGGATAATATTGCGTTTTGTAGATGCTCTATTATGCTTTTATGCCCAATAATTTTGTCAAAATCCTGCATTTTATCACCTTCACTTCAAAGACAAAGCTATGTTAATATATCAAGAAGTAGTCCTCGTATCTCATCTATTCTATGGAGAATGGCAAGGTGATCTTTTTCATCCTTTATTAACTCCATTGCCAGCTCATCTAGATTCTTGTCTACTAATCTAATCATAGTGTAGACTCTGTGGCGTCCTTTTCTATCTAGATAGTTTTCTCTTGAGAATTTATGGGAACGATTCACTATCTCATTCATAAATGTTTTTATTAGTTCACGATAGTATCTCATATCTTTAACATCCATATGCTTGGCAAGTTTTTTACCATGGGCTGTTATTTGTTCCAGCATGGCATTAAGCCTTGCTTGAAGTTCTTGTTCTTCTATATGGGAAACTAATGTAAACTTAAATGAACCATCTGTCTCCTGTATCGGTGTTTTGAGCTCAGCCTTTGCAATTGGTTGCATTTGATTTACCCTAATATCCATACATTCCTCCGATCGTTCTTTAACTATTCTTACGTACAAGGGTTAGATAGATTATAGCATATAGTCCTAAGAGTTTACAGTAAAATTTTTGATATCCTCTGTAATCTCCTTCAAACATATATTAAAGTTATCATTTATATACCTTTTTACTATTCCGTATTTTCTTATATTTTCTTCACTAAAATCTTCTTCATCGGCTAAAAATCGTCTGCACATCTCTGCATATTTGGGTTCTTCCTGTTTTAACTCTCTTTGCAGTGCCCTTTGTAATCTAAGCCCATCATCAACCTCAATATATATGGGAATAACTCTCTCCTTGCCAAAGTACTCCCTAACCTGGCCATAGGTTTCCAAGGTTCCAATCATCAAATAATCTGCTTTTTCTAAATCAATCTGCCCGTCATTTACTGTAAAGTAGTGCCATATACCATGGACCGTATTATAAGATCTGTGTTCTATTATCTTGTTCTCTTTTTTCAACTTTTGTAATTCATTCTCGTCAACAAAAAAATATTCCACCCCATTTACTTCTGAATTTCTAATGGGTCTTGTGGTGTACATTACAACAGTCTTTAATTTTAATTGATCTATTTCCAGCAAACGCTTATATATGGTATCCTTTCCTGTTGCACTTTTTCCTATAATTATAAACAACTTTCCCATTATAATTTCCTTTCATTGAAGATTTTATCTTTAACTGCCTTTTATTACTTCAACCTGCATCTTCTCTTCCCCGATTAATCCATTGACAGCCAGTCCACTGGACAAAGCCTCTTTTATAAATAATATAATAGTCTCATTGATCTTCTCACCTGGAACTAAAACAGGGGAACCTGGGGGAAATAAGCTGATAAAGGATGCACTAATCCTATTAAGGCTTTCCCTTAAAGGAACTATCTCTACTGGCTGTTCCATAGCATCGCTGGGGGTAAATACCTGCTCCTTGTCCCTATTTACAATCTGCAAATCTTCTAAATCATAGGTCTTTGTTTTTATATTGTCTTCACCATAATAAGGCTTAATATCCTTATCTATTTCCAGTAAAGCTTTTGCCAATCCTTCAAAACCCCTTTGAGTATCACAGATACTGGTCATTCCCAGTATATAATCAAGGGCTTCCATCTCCATAGCTATTTTGTATTTTTCTCTTAATAGCTGGCCTAAACTGTGCCCATTTATGGATGTGTTTCTAACTGATATTGTTATCTTTGAAGGATCTACATCATATATACCATATCCCTGACCTTTATTATTAAAAATTCCCTGCTGTACAAGATAGCTCTTATCAATAATTTGCATATTTTTCAGCTTATCCATGGCCTTATAAAATTTTTCTAATTTATTAATATAATCCTCAAATAACTTAGGGCTATCTTGCTCCAGTAAGCTGATACAACGATCAATACCAGCCATCAGAATATAAGAAGGACTGCTGCTTTGATAAATAGATAAATATTTTTCAATACTTCGGCTTATATTCTCTTGATTTAAATGTAATATTGCTGTTTGGGTAAATGCTGGTAAGGTCTTATGAACACTTTGAATGACTATATCTGCTCCTTTACTAATAGCACTTTCTGGGAAACCCTTATGAAAACCAAAATGGGCTCCATGGGCTTCATCTACCATAAGTAATGCCCCATGGCCATGGGCCACGGCAGCTAACTCTTCGATATCTGAGACAATCCCCTCATATGTTGGGGAAGTAATTATTATTAGCTTAGTATCAGGATGCTTTATCAACATCTCATCTAATTTTTCCGGTAGAATTCCACCATAAATAGGTATGCCTGGTATGGTTTGTGGATAGATATATAAAGGCTCTAAATTCCTTAAAACTATACCATGGTAAACAGACTTATGACAATTTCTAGCCACAATCACTTTATCCTGGGGTTTGGTAGCTGCACAAATTCCAGCAAGAATCCCTGCTGTACTCCCATTTACCAAAAGATAAGATTTAACAGATCCATATAAATTACTGACCCTATTGGAAAGCTCCCTTAGAATCCCATCTGCCTGATGTAGATTATCAAATCCATCAATCTCTGTAATATCTATCTCATAAGGATTTATCATGGAAACCATGGCCTTATTACGTTTATGCCCAGGCATATGCATGGGATAATAATCTTCCCTGCTGTATGCAACTAATTTGTCATATAGCTTTTCCATTAAACTTCTGCCTTTCTTGTATATTAAAGGTATTTGATTTAAGTTAATCAAATATCACCTTATCTTCTCTATAGGAATATTTTATTCCTATAGGTTAGAATACTATTAAACAAACTGAATTACAAGTTACAAATATACAAGAAAGAAACTCGCAAGTGAAACTCTCACGCCGAGCCCGTTCTGCCCTAGGGATATATCTTCATATCACGCCAGTAGCGCATAATTTAATCAGAGTTCACATGTCTGTAAGGCTTATTTATTGTATAGGAAATTCCTTCGTATTTTCTACACAATTAAATTAAGGGCGTGGTGGACCACGCCCTTACTAGTATTATCATGAAAGCATCATTCTATCATTGGCGAATTCCTCACCACTGGCAATTTCAAACTTCTCTAGCAAATCCTTAACCTGAAGTTTTTTCTTTTCCTCTCCTGATACATCGTAAATTATTCTACCATCATACATCATAATTAGCCTATTACCATATTGTATTGCATTTCTCATATTATGGGTAACCATTAGAGCAGTTAATGAATTAGCATTTACAATTTGCTCTGTAAGCTCCAAAACATTGGCAGCTGTTTTGGGGTCCAAGGCTGCAGTATGCTCATCTAAGAGAAGTAGTTTTGGATTCTGCAGAGTTGCCATAAGCAGTGTTAAGGCCTGGCGCTGGCCACCAGATAATAAACCCACTTTAGTGTTCATCCTATCTTCCAGTCCAAGATTAAGAGTCTTAAGCTTCTCATAATATAATTCCTTTTCTTTTTTTGTTATACCCCAGCCTAAACCTCTAATTTTTCCTCTTCTATATGCCAAGGCTAGATTTTCCTCTATTTCCATATTAGCTGCAGTTCCCATCATTGGATCCTGAAAAACCCTTCCTAAATATTTTGCTCTTTTATATTCAGGCATATTGGTAATATTAACATTGTCTAAAATTATAGAGCCTTCATCAGGGTAATAAACTCCTGCTATCATATTTAAGGTAGTTGATTTTCCTGCGCCGTTACCTCCAATAACAGTTACAAAGTCTCCAGTATTTAGCTTTAGATCTAAGCCTTTAAGAACAGTTTTCTCATTAATTGTTCCTGCATTAAAAGTTTTATATATATTATTTATTTGTAACATTGTTTATTGCCCCCTTTCTGCCTTTTACTTTATTCTTTTTTAACCTTGGGACAGAAAGTGCTATGGTCACTATTATGGCTGTAAGTAGCTTTAAATAATTGGTATTTAAGCCTCTTTGTAGCACCCAAGCTACTATTATTCTATATAAGATTGAACCAATAACCAGGGAAACTAAGATTACTCCAAAATGCTTAAATTTCTGAAATACTACTTCTCCTATAACGATTGAGGCTAGAGCAATAACAATTGCACCTACACCCATGTTAATGTCAGCATAACCTTGAGTTTGTGTAACCAATGCTCCGGAGAAAGATATTAATCCATTACTTAGAACCAAGCCTAAGATAATCATTGTATCCGTATTTACTCCTTGGGCCCTAACCATTGCCCCATTATTACCGGTAGCTCGGATACAGCTTCCTATCTCTGTACCGAAAAACCAATAAAGGATAAAAACCGCTATAACCGTAAAAACTAGTCCTATAAGGATAGTAACCCAAGTCTGTAAGGTAGAATTCTTTATACCTAATTCCTGGGCACTAGGAAAAAAAGCTTGGATTTTTGATACAATAGTTTCTTGGCCTATAAGGGCCGTATTAGATTGCCCCATAATTACTAAGTTAATGGAATATAAACTTATCATTGTTAAGATACCGGATAATATGGCTGGAATCTTTAACTTGGTATGTAATATTCCTGTAATTAATCCGGCAAGCATTCCTGCAAATATAGCAATATACATGGATATAAAGGGATTCCATCCATGACGAACCATCAACATGGCAGATAAGCTTCCCCCCAATGCAAATGTTCCTTCACAGGACATATCTGCGAAATTAAGTATTCTAAATGTTATGTATACTCCCATCGCTAATATTGCCCAGGCTAACCCTTGGGAAATGGCGTTAAACATCGCCATTATATCACTCATTAATATATCTAACAACTTATTCACCATGCCTTTCCTTACTGTCTGCTATTGGATGCTGACAGCCTAAAAACTATACTCATATTTTATCTATTCTTAATAGTTAAAAGGGGGCTGCTGCAAAATATATAAGGGTATACAGGTATAGCTGTTTTCATACCCGTGTACCCTATTCAATTTTGCAACAGCCACTTAGTTTTATTTATATTTTTCTAATAATTCTTCAGGTATAGTAATTCCTAATTGCTCTGCCACCTCTTCATTAATGGTTAAATCGTATTGCTCCTCTGGAAGATATTCTATAGGCATCTTATCTGTTGTTGTCTCTCCCTTAAGTATTTTAACTGCCTGCTTACCTGTTAATTTACCAAGTTCATAGTAATTAATTCCAAAGGTGGCTAATCCTCCTTTGTTAACCACATTTTCCTCTCCGCATATAACAGGCAAGCCATTGGAATTGGCTACCATAGCTACATTAGGCATTCCTGCTGCTATTACATTATCAGTTGGGGCATATATGGCATCCACCTTACCAACAAGAGATTGGACTACCTGTTGAATTTCATTGGAATTGGACACAGTTGCCTCAACCGCTGTTAACCCAAACTCTTCTGCAGCTTCAATTGCAACAGCAGCTTGGATTTTCGAATTACTTTCACTGGAACAATATAGAACTGCTATTTTTTTAGCTGTAGGAACTAATTGAAGCAATAACTCTATTTGCTGCTTAATTGGAGTTAAATCTGAAGTTCCTGATACATTTCCTCCTGGGGCCTCATTGGATTCAACAAGACCTGATGCCGCTGGATCTGTTACAGCAGTAACAAGTATAGGAATATCCTTGGTTGCATTGGCTACAGCCTGGGCAGAGGGTGTTGAGATGGCCAGTATTAAATCCTTATTATCATTCACAAATTTAGCTGCAATAGTATTGGAATTAGATTGATCATTTTGTGCATTCTGATAATCAATTATTATGTTCTCACCATCTACATAACCAGCCTCTGCTAACGCATCTA
>JAAYPX010000200.1 GCA_012519565.1 Clostridiales bacterium
TGTAATAATACTTCTTTCTATTACTTGATATCTTTCCATATATATACCACTTTCTTTTTAAATATCTTATCTAGTTTATAAAATAGTAGTTTATTAACTAGATAAGATATTTAAAAAGAAAGTGGTATATATATGGAAAGATATCAAGTAATAGAAAGAAGTATTATTACAAGGTTTAGAAAAGAAATATGGAGAAAATTTATTGAAGGTATCAATGAATATCAATTGATAAAAGAGGGAGATAAGATTGCAGTATGTATCTCTGGTGGTAAAGACTCAATGCTACTGGCTAAATGTATGCAGGAGATACAAAGACACGGTAAAATACCCTTTGAATTAGTTTTTCTTGTTATGGATCCTGGCTATAATGAGATTAATAGACAGACCGTTATTAATAATGCGAAAATATTAAATATACCAATTCAAATATTTGAATCAGATATATTTGACGTGGTAGCGGAAGTGGATTCCTCTCCCTGTTACCTATGTGCCAGAATGAGAAGAGGTTTTCTCTATAAGAATGCCCAAGCCCTAGGATGCAATAAAATTGCCTTGGGACATCACTTTGATGATGTTATCGAAACTATTTTAATGGGTATGCTCTATGGTGGCCAGATTCAGACTATGATGCCTAAGCTTCATAGCACTAATCATCCTGGTATGGAATTAATTCGCCCTCTATATTTGGTTAAGGAAGCAGATATCATTGCCTGGAGCAGATATAATGATTTGCAGTTTATACAGTGTGCTTGTAGGCTGACAGAGAATTGTACCATTTGTGATAATGGTGGTGGCGGTTCCAAACGTCAGGAAATGAAGGCGCTAATTAAGAAATTTAGACAGACTAGTCCTGTTATTGAGAAAAATATATTTCGCAGTGTCCATGATGTAAATCTAGATACCATCATAGGATATCATAATAAAAATATGAAATATAATTTTCTTGATGACTACGATAGCAAGGGAGGACAAAAATGTTAAATCAATTCTCTAGAACTTCACTTCTACTGGGAAATGAAGCCATGGATAAACTAAAAAATGCTAGAGTTGCAGTATTTGGAATTGGCGGGGTTGGTGGCTATACGGTAGAAGCCTTGGCCCGTAGTGGTGTAGGAACCTTTGATCTTATAGATGATGATAAGGTGTGCCTGACTAATATAAATCGCCAGATTATTGCAACAATAAAAACTGTAGGAAAATATAAGGTGGATGTGATGAAGGAGAGAATCCTGGAGATTAATCCTAGAGCTGTTGTGCATACCCACCAATGTTTTTATCTCCCAGATACAGCAGAGGAATTTGACTTCTCCCAATATTCATATGTTGTGGATGCAATTGATACAGTATCTGCTAAGATAGATTTAGTTATAAGAGCTCAAGAGGCTAGTGTGCCTATAATCAGCTGCATGGGTGCAGGTAATAAATTAGATCCAACTATGTTAGAAGTTACTGATATATATAAAACATCTATATGTCCTTTGGCAAAAGTCATGCGTAAGGAATTAAGGACCAGGGGAGTTAAGAATTTAAAGGTTGTTTATTCTAAGGAACCAGCAAGAAAACCCCTTGAAGATATGTCAATCAGCTGTAAAAAGCATTGTATATGCCCACCGGGAACTGAAAGAAAATGTACTGATAGAAGAGCAATCCCAGGAAGTACTGCCTTTGTACCACCTGTGGCAGGACTAATTATCGCAGGGGAAGTAATCAAAGATTTAACAGGTGTTAGATAACTATATTTAGATTGAACAAAGCTAAAAGCCCTTATCTTGATATATGGGATGGATAGCGTAAGTATATAATACTTGACATTTGATGAAAAGGCATAAGCAATGCTACATAAATATCATATTTATAGAAAGGAAGATGAGAATGGGAAAGATACCAACAAGAACGGAAGCATGGGACTTGCTGACAGAATATAATAAGGATGAATTTCATCTAAAACATGCTCAGATTGTTGAGGGCGTTATGAAGTATTTTGCCAGGGAACTGGGATACCAAGATGAAGCAGAATTCTGGGGAATTGTTGGACTATTACATGATTTGGATTTTGGACTATATCCTGAGCTGCATTGTGTAAAGGTTCAAGAGATTATGAAGGATCACGATTTAGATGAAAAGCTGATTCGTGCCGTAGCCAGTCATGGATATGGTATCTGTGTAGATATAAAGCCAGAACATCAGATGGAGAAAGTCTTATATGCGGTAGACGAATTAACAGGATTAATCGGAGCTGTGGCTATTATGAGACCATCTAAGAGCACTATGGATCTTGAGCTTAAATCTGTTAAGAAAAAGTTTAAGACACCTAAGTTTGCTGCTGGATGTTCTAGAGAAGTTATAATAAAGGGAGCAGAAATGCTTGGCTGGGAGCTAGACGAACTTATAGAAAAAACTATATTAGCTATGAGGGAAGTAGAGAAAGAAACCGGCTTAGTGTAGTAATATAGATTAAAGCTAATATTAATTGACTTTAAGAAGTAAAAACATGCAAAGGAATGGAAGGAAAGGATTGCTATAAGGCATTAGCAACAAAGGAAATGGGCTTATGATAGGTTTAGGAACATTGGTAAATATGGTTTTAATAATCATAGGGGCAACCATAGGCATGATATTAAAAGGTGGACTTAAGCAGAGATTTCAAGATAACATAATGAATGCCTTGGGACTGGCAGTAATGTTTATTGGAATTAGTGGTACTTTGCAAGGTATGTTTGTGGTGGAAGGTTCTGGTTTAAGTACAACTAATACTATGCTAATGATTGTATCCCTAGCTTTAGGTGCCTTTATAGGAGAGGCTCTAGATATTGAGACCCGCCTTGATAATGTAGGTAGCTGGATTAAGAAGGTATTAAAGGTAAAGGGAGAAAAGGGACAAGGCTTTGTAGAAGGTTTTGTTAACAGTACCTTATTATATTGTGTTGGCGCTATGGCAATAATCGGCTCTCTACAGGATGGACTGTCTGGTGACCCATCCATGTTAATTGCAAAAGGTTTTATTGATGGTACAGTATCCATATTCTTTGCATCAGCACTGGGCATCGGAGTGTACTTCTCTGTAATACCATTGGCTGTATATCAAGGTCTAATTACGATATTATCAGGATATATAGAACCTTTTCTTAGTGAGCAATTGATTGCTAACCTTTCCTTTATCGGTTCCATATTAATATTTGGTATAGGCATTAATATGATTTTTGGTAAGAAGATTAAGTGTGGTAATTTACTACCTGCGGTATTGATTCCTATAGTTTATGAGATAATAGTTATGGTCTTTTAAAATATTATATTGCGTAGATTTGGCTGTCGTAGTTGAAAGATTACGGCAGCTTTTTTATGTGGTTAAGAAAGTCATCAAGCATAATATATGAATAAATTATAGCTACTTACACACAAAACTGTAAATAATATACAAATATTTATGATAACTTGTCACAAATGAGTCTTCAAGAACGTTTAAATAGTAAAGAAGCAAATAAACTAAGATATCTGCTTGCTATTAAATGTTGATCAGATTATTAACAGTAATCTTAATAATATAGAAATTTACTGTTTTTCTTATTATGAAAGGGGGATGCCTATGGATTTAGAGTAAACTACAAAATGTTATCATTGTAATACAGTAATCAAAGTATAGCATATTTTTCAACTTTGCAATGATAGCATAATAGGATGAAGTTACTAATGAACAAAAGCTTAAATCAAAAGATTATGTATATGTATCTATATCTGTTCGTTATATTTATGGGGATAGCGTTAGACGTAGTGGTTCCTCAGCTACTGATTATTATTATGTTGAAACAGAATTTGGAAATCCAAGCTACGAAATTTTAGGGCTAACAGGTTCACATAAAGTGTATTTTGAATATGGTGGAGTATGGTCAGGAACTACAAATGCAGGTTCTTATTAAAATATTAGTATAGAAATATCATAATAAATTACCTTACCCAAGGGGATTTCTACTTGGGTAAGGTAATTTGATAGGTGGGAGATAGAATGAGAATTAATAGAAGAAAAGTAAATATTATTCATAGTTTGTATGTAATACTTCTTATTATGGTGACTATACCGATTTTTACCTCTTGTAAAAAATCTACTATCACAATTGATAATTCAGTTTATGTTATGGAGAATAAATTTGTGTCAGGCCAAGATTCTTCATATATGTTTCAAGGACACAATAATGATCAGTATATAGTAAAGGCAGAGAATGGATATTTTTTTAGATTAAACGGAATATTATATTTTGGAGATGAAACCTTAGATACTTTTATACCGCTATGCACACAAGCAAACTGTCTTCATGGGCAGGCTACGACAGAAGAATTACGTTATGAATGTGGAGCATATGTAGGAGCGCCAATAAGTGTATCAAGTCTACAATACTACAATAATAATATTTATGTAAGGTCATATTTTGACTTGGTTTCAAAAGAAGAGAGAAATGCTGGAGTAATCCAAAATGAAAAGATATATTCAATATCTTCTGATGGAGCAAAAAAAAGATTACTAGATATTGACATAGCTTCATGGGTATCGCCAATTTTTCATAGAGGTTACATATACTATAGTTTTACTGATGTTGAGGAAGAGGATAGTGGGGGAATGTTAAGGCCGGTATCTTATGGTGGAATAGCTAGACGTTCCCTTGCAACAGGTAAAGAAGATGTGCTTTTAGATCGTTCTAGAATTATCATGGGAAATGATGGTGTTCAAGAAATATATGCTTATCAAAATTATGTATATTTTAGAGTAACTGACAAACAAAATAAAGACCATCTATATGTCCTATCGTTATTAGATAACAAATTAAATAAAATAGAAACAGAAGCAGAGGCCTTTCCAACCTTCTATTTTATGGGGGATAAACTAATATATACATATTATTCAGAAGATATGGAAGTAAAGAAAAAAGTATACCGAGCTGATTTGGACGGTAGTAATGAAGAGTATATCTTTGACATAGTAGATTCAAGCCCTAGAGATCGTATAGGCGCAGATGATAATTATATATATGTAGATAATGGATTAAAATCGGAAGTATTACGTGGAACGGAAGAGCGTACTCTTCGTTATTATGACATTGAAACCTATGAATACTTGGGAGAAGTAAACCTAGGTAATAAAACTTCTTGGCTATCCTTAGGATATGGAGATGAAAATTATTATTTTTATTTTGAAATTGACATGGACAAAGAGAGGTTGATGTATTTTGATAAGGCAGATTTAGCCACAGGTAATGTTGAGTTAAAGATGCTATTGGAGTGGGAGATAGAATGATAAGGTATGAGTTCAGAAAATTGTTTCAGCAAAAGATAGGTCTTATATTAATAATAACATGCATTGTAATTGCCTCATTGCTTTTTACAGTGTCAGACCAGATAAAGGAAGACGGGTCTCTTCGAAATAATGCAGTTATTATCCAAGAGTATGAAAATATAATATCTGATATGTCATTTGAAGAGGCTATAGTATGGCTTGAACAAGAATATGATACACAAAGCGAACGTTTTCAGAAAGAATATAGGGAAACCGGTGATAAATCTAGAATGCTGATAACAGGAAGTTTAGTGAACTTAATTGATAAATATAAGTATCTGGCTTCCTATGATGACTATATAAAAAGTGTTCTTAATCAAGCTAAGCAGATGCAAAAGGTGGCTTTATTTAGAGATAGTAGATATGTGGAGGAAAATACAGAACGGACTGTTAAAGATTTTAGCCCTTTGCTGAGTGTAGAGGTAAGCCGAGATGCTCCCATGTTTATTGCTGCTTCCACATCCTATAAGATTGGTGATTACATATTATTTATATCGATTATTATCCTAGTGATATTGATATTTGGCTATGAGGAGGGCAGTGATGGAAAAACTCTGCTATGGGTACAATATAAGGGAAAATTGCCTGTTTTCTTTGCCAAGCTAATAACAACAGCAATAAGTGTTACAGTGCTGATTGCTGTTTATTATGGTGTAATTTTACTCATTGGTCATTATCTTTATAGAGAGATAGACCAAGGGGTGAATTTCAGTGCTATGATACAGTCTCTTCCAGAATTCCGTAGCTGTACCTATATTATTAGTGTGGCTGAATATCTTTTGTTGTTTTTTGCTTTGAAGATAATAAAGAACCTTAGGCGGTTTTAGTGAGATGGCTATTCAGGGGGATTATCTTAAAAAAGTTTATGAAAATGGCTGGAAAGGTGTAGGCTTTTTCAATTATAACTTTGGATGGCAACTATTTAATAGGAAGTTAAATAATATAATTATAGCCTTTGCCATAGCATGTATATTAATGATTCTATATACCAGCTACCTCCAATCAGACCATGAGATTAAGACCTTGATTAAAAGTTTAACATTGGGCAGGAGAGAGGTTCTAAGTATTCGAGCAGCTTATTTAATATTATTCTCCTTGATTGTAGGTTGTATTTTTTACATACCATATTATAAGGCTATCTGGAATAACTATTTTAAACAAGATTTTAGCTTGCTGATACAAAGCCTTGAGCGGTTTGAAAATTTCCCTATAGCCTTATCCATAGGCCAAGTTTTTATTATCTCTGTGTTACTTAAAGTATTAGGCATATTAGGAATAACTTTATTTATGTACTTCTTATCTATGTGGCACATGAAGAAATCGGTATATCAAGTATCTGTAATGGCCCTTATATTTATGCCATTGATTCTTGGTTTTGTAGATGCCCCCTTTAATTATTTGATGTTTGGTGGGATGTTCTACGGTGAAGAACTACTTATGGACAATTTCTATAAAACCTGTGTATACGTTGGTGTTATGGTGGTGGGATTAATAGTGTTTGGGGTGGTATCAGTGAGAAAGTATATAGATAATTGGGAAAAGGGATTAAGATAGGTACTAATAAATTAAAGGGATAGTGCGCTGAGAAGGGAGAATAATACATGAGTATATCTAATCAAGAGAATTATAATGAAAAATCAATTTTACATTTGCAAAATATAAGAAAAATATACCCCAATGGTAAGGAAGCCTTAAAGGGAGTTTCTTTGGATTTAACTCCAGGAATCTATGGTTTGTTGGGGCCCAATGGTGCAGGTAAAAGCACAATGATTAAAATTATTACAGGACTTTTAGATGCAACTGAGGGTGAAGTTATATATGGGTATGAAAATATAAAGCAGATGGATCGTAGATATCGCAAAATCCTAGGATATATGCCTCAGCAACAAAAATTATATGAAACTTTCACAGGAACCCGTTTTCTGTGGTATATGGCTACTTTAAAAGGTATGGCAAAAGAAGAGGCAAAAAAGCAGATACCTAGACTTTTAGAGGTGGTTAATTTATCGGAAGCGGCAGGAAGAAAGATAGGTCACTATTCAGGTGGTATGAAGCAGAGACTGTTACTGGCTCAGGCGCTTTTAGATGATCCTAAGATATTGATTCTTGATGAACCTACCGCTGGTCTTGATCCAAGGGAAAGGATTAGAATTCGTAACTTTATCAGTGAAATAGCCAGAGACAAAATAGTTCTTTTAGCAACCCATGTTGTTCCTGATATAGAGTGTATAGCCAAAGAAATTATCCTACTTAATGAAGGGGTTATTATTGATCAAGGAACTCCTTTTAATCTAATTAGAAAACTGGAAGGTAAGGTTTGGGAGAAAGTTGTTTCTTCAGAGGAACTGGAAAATATGCATAAGGACCATCTTATCAGTAATATGGTCAGTGTCAGCGATGGTTTTCTCGTTAAGATAATAGATGATAATAATCAGGAGGGATGGAAAGCAGTACATCCTACTTTAGAGGATGTGTACCTATATAATTTCGAACGGGTCAATTATAAGGGAAAGAAGCTGGCCTAAAAGCCTCTAATTATTTTATATAGTTCATATCGCTCTATAATAATTATTCCATCTTATGAATATTTATTAAAATTTTTATATTGACAATACATGTATAATTGTATACAATAGAACAAATTTAACATATTAAAGCGCTAAATTTACATTATTAAAAATTATATAATTATATTATTTAAAGAGATGGAGAGCGATACATATGGAGCAACGTAAAGTTTATATGAACCCTAATACCAGGCTTTTACAATTGGAAGAGCCAATCTATAATTTAGTAGACGTAGAAGAACCTAATGTCTTCCGTAACCTATTTCCTTATGATGAGGTTCCTAAGATAGCATTTAACGATCGTATAGTACCTCATAATTTACCTGATGAAATCTTTATTACTGACACCACATTTCGGGATGGTCAGCAATCAAGAGCTCCTTATTCCACTGAGCAGATTGTAAAGATATTTGATTATTTACATCAATTAGGTGGTCCCAAGGGAATTATTCGCCAGAGCGAGTTTTTTCTCTATAGTAAAAAAGATAGGGATGCTGTTTATAAATGTTTAGAGAGAGGATATCAGTTCCCTGAGATTACTTCTTGGATTAGAGCCAGTAAAAAAGATTTTCAGCTGGTTAAGGATTTAGGCTTGAAGGAAACTGGTATTCTAGTAAGCTGCTCTGATTATCATATATTCTATAAGATGAAGATGACTAGAAGAGAAGCTTTAAATCACTATCTAAATGTTGTAAGAGAGTGTTTGGATACTGGAGTTATTGCCCGTTGCCATTTAGAAGATATTACCCGTTCAGATATCCATGGATTTGTTATACCTTTCTGTTTGGAGTTAATGAAACTAAGTAAAGAATATAATATGCCTGTTAAGATTAGGGCTTGTGATACCATGGGATACGGAGTTAACTTTGCTGGTGCCGTGATACCCCGTTCTGTTCAAGGAATCATCTATGGTCTAACAACCCATGCTCAGGTGCCTTCAAAGTGGTTAGAATGGCATGGTCATAATGATTTCTATAAGGCTGTGGTTAATTCAACTACTGCATGGCTGTACGGAGCAGCTGGAGTTAACTGTTCTCTATTTGGTATTGGAGAAAGAACTGGTAATACTCCTCTAGAAGCAATGGTATTTGAATACGCACAGTTAAAAGGTAGCCTAGATGGTATGGATACCACAGTTATAACTGAGCTGGCTGATTATTATGAGAAAGAGATAGGTTATCGCCTGCCCTCTAGAACTCCTTTTGTAGGCAGGAATTTCAATGTTACCCGTGCGGGTATCCATGCCGATGGACTTCTTAA
>JAAYPX010000201.1 GCA_012519565.1 Clostridiales bacterium
AGGGACTTTAACCCATTAGATTGCGCCCATACTGGGCGCACATAGAATAAAGACAGCGAAGTAATTACACTTCGCTGCCTTTATTTTCATAATATTAGTATAAATATTATTAAAATATATATTTGACCATATGCATATTAGCGTAGTCTATACAAACTTCAGCTATGGCCATACCTATAGCAAAGAAGGTTAGAATAATGAGAAGAACAAAAGCTGTTTTATCATAGACTATCTTATTGGCATCATCTGAAAGCTTAAAGTTAGCATATAAAATTTCTAACCCAAGGAAAATAAATATAATAGGCCACAATTTGAAAATAAAATCATAGGAGAAATTTTCAAGGAAGAGGTGAAGCAAGAAGAGTACCCCAAATACTATCAACATTGCTCCCAGGGTTAAGGTTCCGACCTTACGTAATCTCATTCCAAACTTCCTCCCTTATCCTCTAATTGCCTTTCACTTTGATCTAGCTCTTGCTTCTTACCCCTAATTAAATACAGTCCAAATAAGATAATTATCAAGCCAATAATAAGCTGTGGGAATCCTCGTCCAATGTTGTAGATTGTACTTCTTAATGAATATGGTAGTACACTTCTAAAAATTTCAAAAATATTATTCCATAAGATAGTGAACCCCATTATAATTAGCACTAGAGCTATTATATTTCTATATTTCTTCTGCAGTTCATAATAAGCTTTATCTTTCATAAACTCTGGAAATAAAATATAATTATCCTCCAGCCCATAAAATTCCTCATCCGGTGCAGAACGAAGATTATGGGTATCAAAAAAACTGTAAAACCAAGAAATTAATGCAATAAACATAAAAGGCCCAACATTTAACCAGACACTTACAAATATTGTTATGAAAAAGCTAGACATTAAGCTTAGCCCTCTCTTCATAAATCCCATATACATTTGTCCTGCCCCAGGAATAAGTGAGAAGATAAATGTAAAGAAACTATTTTTCTTTCTTATCATTATAATTAACCTCCGTTTTCATTATGTTATTAGACAAATCCAAAATTTTGCTTCCAAACTCATCCATACTATTCCGAATTTTATGGGTAAAAGAAACTGCTTCATCATCACTTACTGTAATCTCCTTAGGAAGCTCTATAGAAGCATAGTTATAATATGGCATCTTATAGGTTAGATAAAGGAGAAACAGTGCACCAATAGTAGCTCCTGCAACCTTAAGGCTATAGCGTAGCAACTGTACCCGTTTTGAAACGTCTTTCACCCTTCTACTAGCCTGCACATTTAAGCTTTTTGCAGAATTTAATATATTAGCCTTCATATCCACAGGGGCTGAGATCATATTCTTTTCCATGGATTCTGCCAGTAAATTAGAACAAAAATTGCAGGAAGCTATATGTTCCAGGAATTTTTCTAAATCATTAATGTTTAATCTATCCTCTTGGAAGGAGGAAATATCGGAAGGTGAGATATGGTTTTTATAATCGGAAGCCTCCTGTCTATTAATCTTGTTCTCATCCATTTAACTAACCCCCTTTATGTATTTTTTCTTCAGCATAGCCTTGGCCCGATAAATCTGTGTCTGAACTGTCTTTAGTTTCTTGCCAGTCTTTGAAGCAATCTCTGTAGCCGGCATTTCATAATAAAAATAATCCAATGCAATATCCCTATAAGGTGGCTTTAACTTGGAACACTGCTCATACAACTGTTTCTTTATCTCTATCTCTAAAATATTCTCTTCCGGGGATTGTTCACCAGCTTTCTGAATTGTAAAGTAATCATTATCCGTTGGTATTATCCTTCGCTCTGCCCGCTTTAGGTAGTCTAAACATTTATTCGTAGCAATTCGACAAATCCAAGCTTTCTCATTCTGTCTATCGAAGGTATGGAGATTTTTGTATATGGAAATAAAGGTTTCTTGCCCCAGATCCTCTGCTTCAAAGTAATCTCGAACAATTTTATAACAGATAGAGTATACTAAGTCCTTATAAGTATCAATTAAATATTCAAAGTATTGCTCATTATGAATTTTCTCCACCCTCCTTCCACTTCCATTAACTATAACGAAACTAAAATATATTTATCTTCAACTTTTTTAAAATATTATATTTTTATTTATTATCAAATACTTTTTAAGTTAAAAATTACTTAATTCTATATAATATTTGGGGGGATAGATGATTTAAAGATATTACAATATAAGTCCGACTATATAAACTGTAAGAATTGCCCCAATGGCCACTACTACTAAACTTTTCTCTCTATAAGCCAAATATAGTGCAACTATGGTTCCACATACCGCTGTCACTAAATTGCCAGTGGAGTAAAAAATATCAGGAAAAGTTAAGGCACCTAGCACTGCATAAGGTACATAATGGAGGAAAGACTTTATATACTTTGATTTAATTTCCTTGCGAAATACTATTATAGGTAATACCCTTGGGATATAAGTTACCGCTGCCATAAGAATAACAGCAATTACTGCTTTATGTAAACTCATTACTCTTCCTCTCCTTCTAAATCACCATCATCTTCTTGAATAGGGAAAAACCATGCTCCAAGACCTGCACCAACAATGGTTGCGATAATCACCCTAAATCCTGAGGATACCATGCTAAATACTGGTGTGTATTTTAGTATGGAGACTACTACCACAGAGAGTAAAACTATTAAAGTAACAGGTTTTGATTTTTTAGCCACTGGAAGTACTATAGCAATAAACATTCCATATAAAGCAATTCCCATGGCATTGCTAAGATTCTGTGGAAGGGCTGAGCATATAAGTGCCCCCAGAGCAGTACCTAAGGTCCACCCCAGGACTGGTCCTGTTATCAGACCAATTAAATAAGAAAATGTTAGATTTCCCTCTTCCATTGAGGCTACAGTAAAAACTTCATCGGTTATACCATATCCAACCATAAACCTCTGGGGTAATTTTATCTTCTTATCCAATCTCTGGGTCAAAGACAGGGACATAAGCATATAGCGAAGGTTGATTATAAATGTTGTTAGGGTAATCTCTAAAAAACCCGCTCCACTAAGAATTAGATTTGTTCCAGCAAACTGACCGGCTGAGGTCAGATTAGTAACAGAAATAAAAATGGCCATCCAAACAGGTAAGCCTCCTGATACAGCCATTAATCCAAAGGTAAAGGATACAGGAATATATCCCAGGGCAATCGGCATTCCCCGTTTTAATCCATAAATATAATCCTTGCTATGTAGATTAGTCATTTGCTTCTCTCCATCTCTTTATTATAGTAAACACCTTGTTAAAAAAGAGGCTGTTGCAACAGCCTCTTTTGATTTAATCATACATATTATACTATCTCATTAATTCTTCAAGTTCAAGAGGTTTTATCCAAACACCGTCTTTGTAGGCTCTCATATTTCCCCCTGAGATTTCATCAATTAAAGCAATATGCTTATCTTCTCCTACCCTGCCAAACTCTAACTTGATATCATATAATTCTATACCTTTCTTAGCTAATTCATCCTTAACAATACCAGAAATCTTCTGGGTTAGGTCTTTTAGAACAGCGTATTCATCATGGGTTAAAATATCCAGCATAACCAAGGCATCTTCAGTAATTGGGGGATCATTTCTCTTATCATCCTTTAAAGTAACCTCTACAAATGCATCTAGGGGTTGCCCCTCCTCTACATACATTCCGTATCTTCTTAAGAAACTACCAACAGCACGATAACGGCATATAACTTCAATACCATGGCCAAAGGGTGTAGCCTTTTTCACTGTCATAGTAACATTATCTAAATCAGCATCAATATAATGGGTTGGTATACCCAAACTATTTATCTTCTCAAAAAAATACTTTGTGAGCCTAAGCCCTGCCCTGCCTGAACCTTCTATTGTTAGGCCTACTGTATTAGCTCCTGGATCAAACTTACCATCTTCACCAGTCACATCATCTTTAAATTTTAATAAGCAATTACCATCCTCTAAGGCATATACATCTTTTGTCTTCCCTTTATAAATCAGCTCCATGATAATCTCCCTTTCTAAAAATACAAGATTAAATTCTACCATATAATTATACAGTAACTAATATTTACATTAAGCACAAATAAAAAAAATTAATTATATATAGAAGAATAACTTATGCTATTTCATATTGTTAACAAATTTACTTTCCCCTTGGGGTAATATTACTAAAAAGATTGCTATTGCCGATATTAAAAGTTCCGTTAAAACAAAAGCTGACCATACTCCAACCATGCCCCATATTAGGCTTAATAATATAACCAGGGGAACGATTACTACGCATCCCCTTGCTAGAGATATAATAAAAGCTTCTTTGACATACTCTGCAACACTTAGATACATAGTCATTATAATATTAATACCTACAAAAACAAATCCTATAAAATATATCTTAAATCCTACTTTAGCTATCTGTAGAACCTCCATATTATTCTCACTATTAAAAATCCCAATAATACTTTCTACATTACAAAATACCACCAAATAAATAACTAAGGCTAAGGAAAAGGAGGTAAGTATAGCATATTTAATTACCTGGTTTATTAACTCCTTATTTCTTAAACCATAGGCCTTACTTAAAAGCGGCTGAATTCCTTGGGCTATTCCAGTAAATATGGCAACTCCAACTAGGGCCAAGTTAGCCACAATACCATAAGCAGCAACACCTAGATTGCCCTCCAGGCCTAAAATTACTAAATTAAAGGTAATTAACACAACAGCGGAAGATATCTCATTAATAAATGAAGATAAACCAACACTAAGTATACATCTAATATTTTCCCATAATAAATTATATCTAATCATATGAAAGTTGTTTTTCTTTTTTATAAAATGAATAGATAAAACTCCTAGGCTAATAATAGGAGCCAGTCCAGTGGCAAAGGCAGCACCGAACATCCCCATTCCTAGGGGAAACATAAAGATATAATCCAGGATAATGTTAGAAAAACTCCCGACTAACATTGCAAGCATTGATAAATTAGGGTTATTATCATTACGAACAAAAGCAAGTACAATATTATTGCTAATAAAAAATGGAGCAAAACATAGTATGGTTTTTAAATATATATTAGTCATTGATAGGGTTGTAGCATCCGCACCTAAAATCAATGCTAAGGCTTTAGATCCAAATATTCCAATTATTAAGAAGACAAATGCAAAAGCAATGCCCATCTTTATACCCGTCGTGAAAATTATATTTGCTTTCTTATCTTCATTTTGGGACTTTAATATACCATATCTACTTGCACCTCCTATACCTATCATTAATCCTATACCATTAATTACACTATATACTGATATAGATAGATTAAGAGCTGCCAGACCAGTGGCTCCTAAAGCTTTGGATACAAAAAATGTATCCGCTAAGATATAACAGGATAAGGCTATCATACCTAGAACATTCAAGCTTACATATTTAACAAAGCATTTAAATATTGATCTTTCCAATATAACCATTCCTTTCATCATCCTTTGTAATCCTTTTATACACAAAAAGGTGTCCCGAAAGTATTCCTTCTAAGACCTAACGGAATACCTCAGAACACCTTAAATCTTTACCCGGTGGCAAAGAATAGGCTATCTACCAATATTATCAAAACATTTTATATATTAATATAATTTTATTGGGGTGTCAACACACTACCTGGTTATTCTAACTACTTACAAATAGTCTCAACTTACCTTAGTTTCATCATATTTCTAAATTCCGACGGTGAAATCTTTATCTGGGCCTTAAAGCATTTAGAAAAATAAAAAGAGTTATTAAAGCCTATACTTTCAGATATTTCTTCTATGGTCATATCTGTTCTTATTAACATCTCCTTAGCCTCATAAATTCTTAGATCAAGAATAAACTCACTAACGCTTTTACCTGCAATTTTTTTAAATAAAGCTCCAAAATATTTTGGTGACAGGCCGTATCTTTCAGCCAGCCAAGGAACTGAGATGCTTTGTTTATAATTTTCCTTTATATACTTAATGGCACTGATAATTTGGGGATGGGTAGGATGGCTACCTGTTTTCTTATTATAGTGCTCTAATAGTATGGCAATAATCTCATAGAAGATGGCTTTTGTCCTGAGCTGAGCAACAGGGCTATATTCCGAATATGTATAAAAACACTGGGCAAAAAGAGGAGCTATTTTTTCATAGGGTAGATCATTTACATAATTAGGTATATGAAAATCCCAAGGCTCATAATTAGTCCGCCTCTTTAATCTTTCCATCTTATCATAATAGTTGGAGGATTTCATCAAGCCAATATAATACTCCTCTGCTGTAAAATTATCCTCAGCTTGAGGTGTCATCCAATCAAAATGTATACAGTGGGTCCTAAAGCCCTTACATTCATCAACCACTATATAATTCTTCACGAAAGGTTTTAAATAAAATATGTCCCCCTCCTTCAGTATATACATCTTTCCATCATAATGCATCTCCACTTCGCCTTCCATAATATACATTAGCTCATAATCATATATTATTCGCTCCTTCTCAGCGTATGAATAATTAGGTTTATAATTGTTGACATACCTTATATAAGGCTGGATATCCTGTAGTTTAATCTTTTTCATTATTATTTCATCCCCTTTATAGACAAATGCCCTTTTAAGTATTTAATTTTATTAATATAGTTAAATTTATTTTCTATTTGCTAGCTAATAGATAAAATACACTTTTTATAAATCTGTCTAATAATAATCTTTATATTATCGTACCTTTTTATATATATCTTTCTCTATTTTATGGACTAATACCAT
>JAAYPX010000202.1 GCA_012519565.1 Clostridiales bacterium
AAGTAAGATTATAATGATTAATCCACAAAAATGAACTGTTTGCAACAATATGGTGAGTAAACCTTTAGTTTTATATCACCGTGAATAATTCAGGATAAATTATAATTATATTTGATTATTGTCTTATTTAGGAGATAATTGTCATCAGTTCCTGTTTTATGAAAATGTATTATATAAAGGCTTTGCTCCAGATAAAGTAATCTTTTATACTAAAATACTAGTGTAATTAAGCTTAAGGGTGAATGGGACTGGCGCAGTAGTTAAGGTTTATGCTACACTATCTTATTATATAGCTATATAGCTAAAATCTATGGTAATTATCTAACTTCCTTTATAGGAATGTTTCCGAGTCGGCAGGAGATTGCTTAAGGCTATAATAGTAATAAGATAAAGGAATGGTGTATATGCAGAATTATAAATTAACCATACAATATGATGGAGGAAGATATAAGGGGTGGCAGAGGTTAGGTAACAATGAAAATACAATTCAAGGAAAAATAGAAGGGGTTTTATCAGAAATGCTTGGTCATCCAATAGAAATTATTGGATGTAGTAGAACAGATGCCGGTGTCCATGCTTTAGGGCAAATAGCTAATTTTAAGATAGATAAGGATTTGCCTTGCCAAGAGATAGGTCACTATCTAAATCGATATCTGCCAAGGGATATCAGTGTTATAAAGGTAGATAAAGTAGATGAGAAATTCCATGCCCGTTACCAGGCTAAAGCAAAAACCTACCTGTATAAAATCTGGAATAAAGAATATACTAATCCTTTTATGCGTAAATATAGTATGCACGTTCCTGAACAATTGAACTTAACTAATATGAGGCTATCAGCCAATTACTTTATAGGAGAGCATGATTTTACGGCGTTTTCCAATGCTAAATCAAAGAAGAAGTCTATGGTCCGTCAGCTTTATGCTATTGAAATTAGCAGAGAGGGCGATTTGATTCTAATTAAGATATGTGGCAATGGTTTCCTATACAATATGGCCCGCTGGATAGTTGGAACTTTAATAGATGTAGGCCTTGGTAATATTAAGGCAGAGGCGATACCTGACATAATTGCATCAAAAAGAAGAGATCGGACAGGAAATATGGCAGAGGCCGCTGGATTATATTTGCAAGAAATTCATTATTAATTTTAGATAAAGGGTATAAGTAGATATATAATTAGGCTAAGGTGACAATTTATGTCGATTCTAAGCACTGAAAATCATGATTATATACAAAGAGTTTTTGACTTAAGAGGCTATGTAACGAAATCTAGACTGGAAATTATGACATAATTGGTGGTGCCATCGTCTTTTAATACAAAAATTAGAATATGGTATTTTTGACATTGTTTTTGATTTAGATTTGATGTAAACTTTTTATTGTAAATAAAATATCACATTTTTAGATAAAGTGATATTGATTACTATTATCATTAATCATTGACACTGTTCAAAAAATGATTTATCATATTATTGTAATAGTAGTTACTAATTATAATTTTAATATAGAAGAAAGAAGGAGAGAATATGAGACAGGAATGGTCTGGTTTTAATCCTGGAAGTTGGACTACAGAAATTAATGTAAGAAATTTTATCCAACTTAATTATACCCCCTATGAAGGCGATGATTCCTTCCTAGTAGGCCCTACAAAAAGAACTACAGAATTATGGGACGAAGTATTGGAATTAATGAAGGTAGAGAATGAAAAAGGTATCCTTGATGCTGAAACATCTAAACCTTCTACAATTACTACATTTGGTCCAGGTTATATAGATAAGGATAAGGAAGTTATAGTAGGTTTCCAAACAGATAAACCTCTTAAGCGTGGTATCATGCCTAATGGTGGTATCCGTGTTGTAAAGAATGCCTTAGAAGCTTATGGATATACTTTGGATAAAACTACAGAAGAGATCTATACTAACAATAGAAAAACTCATAATGATGGTGTGTTTGACGCCTATACCGATGCTATGAGAAAGGCACGTCACAGTGGTATTATTACAGGACTACCTGATGCATACGGCCGTGGTCGTATCATTGGCGACTATAGAAGAGTAGCATTATACGGTGTAGACAGACTGATTGATGATAAATTAGAGCAAAAGAAATTACTGGAAAGACCTACTCTTGAATCTCCAGATATACGTCTAAGAGAAGAATTATCTGAGCAAATTAAAGCCTTGAAGCAATTAAAAGAAATGGCTTCATATTATGGATTTGATATCAGTAATCCAGCTAAGAATTCAGTAGAAGCTACACAATGGACATATTTTGCTTATCTTGGTGCTATTAAGGAACAAGATGGTGCAGCCATGAGTTTAGGACGTGTAAGTACATTCTTAGATATATACTTTGAGAGAGATTTACGCAATGGACTTATCACAGAAGAAGAAGTCCAAGAGATTATTGACCAATTCGTAATGAAATTGAGAATGGTACGTTTCCTAAGAACTCCTGCTTATAATGATCTATTCTCTGGTGACCCTACTTGGGTAACAGAAAGTATTGGAGGTATGGGATTAGATGGAAGAACTCTAGTTACTAAGAGTAGTTTCCGTATACTTCATACACTTTATAACTTAGGACCAGCTCCAGAACCTAACTTGACAGTGCTTTGGTCTGTAAACCTTCCAGAAGCTTTCAAGAAATTCTGCTCCAAGGTATCCATTGATACCAGCTCTATCCAATACGAAAATGATGATCTTATGCGTGAGGAATGGGGAGATGACTACGGAATTGCATGCTGTGTCTCTGCTATGAGAATTGGTAAGCAAATGCAGTTCTTTGGTGCTAGAGCCAACTTAGCAAAGGCTTTGTTATATGCTATTAACGGTGGTAAGGACGAGAAATCTGGTGAGCAGGTTGGACCTATTTTTGCTCCTATTACCAGCGAATATCTAGATTATGATGAGGTTGTTGAAAGATATGATCAGATACTAGATTGGTTAGCTGAACTTTATATCAATACTCTAAATGTAATTCATTACATGCATGATAAATATAACTATGAAAGACTACAGATGGCTCTACATGATGTGGAAATACTTCGTACACAGGCTTGTGGTATTGCAGGACTTTCTGTTGTGGTTGACTCCCTATCAGCAATTAAGCATGCTAAAGTAAAAGTAATCCGCAATGAAGAAGGTTTAGCAGTAGACTATGAAATAGAAGGTGATTACCCAGCTTTTGGTAACAACGATGAATGCGTAGACCAAATGGCAGTAGACCTAGTAGAACACTTCATGAATAAACTTCGTAAAGTTAAGACTTATCGTAATGCTATGCATACCTTATCAGTACTAACCATTACTTCTAATGTAGTTTATGGTAAGAAAACAGGTAGTACACCTGATGGACGTAAAGCTGGAGAGCCTTTTGCACCTGGTGCAAACCCTATGCATGGTAGGGATAAGAAAGGTGCTATTGCATCTATGGCATCCGTTGCAAAACTTCCATATAAAGATGCACAGGACGGTATATCTTATACATTCTCTATAGTTCCTAAGGCTTTAGGAAAGGATAAGGATGAGAGAATTATCAATTTAGCAGGAATGCTAGATGGATATTTCAAGAGCAATGGACATCATATTAACGTTAACGTATTTGATCGTGAAACCTTAATTGATGCTATGGAACATCCTGAGAAATATCCTCAGCTTACAATTCGTGTATCCGGTTATGCCGTTAATTTCATAAAACTTAACCGTGAACAGCAGTTAGATGTTATACATCGTACATTCCACGAAAGATAAGATTTATGGCGGGATAATTTCCCGCCTTTTTGCAGCTCAAACCGCATATTAGAAAGGCTGGTGGTAATATGAGCATAATAGGACATGTACATTCTTTAGAAAGCTTAGGTACAGTAGACGGACCAGGGATACGATTTGTTGTTTTTATGCAAGGGTGCCCTCTTCGTTGTCAATTTTGCCATAACCCCGACTCCTGGGAAGTTAATAAAGGAATACAGTATAGCCCAGAAGAATTATATGAAGAGATAAAAAAATATAAATCCTATATGGAATTTTCCGGTGGAGGAGTTACCTTTACTGGTGGGGAGCCCCTACTTCAGGCTGAATTTATCCTTGAGGTATGTAAACTTTTGAAAAAAGAAGGAATATCCATAGCTATTGATACCTCTGGTTTTATTATGAATAACTGGGTTAAAGAAATATTGGAATATACCGATATCGTTCTTCTAGATATAAAGAATTTTGATCCTTTGGTTTATAAAAATATAACTGGCGTATCCTTATCTCCAACTTTGAAGTTTTTAGATTATCTTAAGGAGAGAAATGTTACAACTTGGGTACGTTACGTATTAGTACCTGGCTTAACTGATAATTTAGATAAATTAAAATTACTATCAGAGCATTTAGATAATTACCCCAATGTAGCAAAGATTGAGCTTCTGCCATTCCATAAGATGGGTGAATTTAAGTGGCAAGAGATGGGCTTGGAATATAAGCTATCTGAAACTAAGGAACCTGATGCTGAATTAATGAGACAGGCTAAAGAAATATTGGAGACCAATGGAAAAAATGTGTCTGCTAGTATATAGATGATAGTAAATATGTAATAAGAGATAGATTAAGATGGAATAACTTAAGTGATTAGATTATAAATACAATCAATAAAAGGAGGGCTAAGCCCTCCTTTTATTGATTAATTATTCAAGTATAATAAAAAAGCCGTCAGAATATTCTGACAGCTTTTGCACTGATTTGGCATCAGTGCATTGTCTATCTTAATCCAGAGCTCCATAATGATCTGGTGATTGGCTTAGATTTCAAATCCCAATATGAACTGGGCCTTAATAAAAATCTTATGGCACTTAAAAAACCTTATTTCGGTAGAAACGATTATATTGAGCATGAGGATAATGATGTTAGCAGGCTTTATATTGGTAAAAAGGGGGTTAATAAAAATATCCACGAAAATATGATATAATTTTTTCAAACATGTCTTGACAAAAGGGGAAAGACTTTATATAATGTGAAAAGACTTTGAAAAACAACTCAATATTTGGCGAAGTAGCTCAGTTGGCGAGAGCACACGGTTCATACCCGTGGTGTCGGCGGTTCAAATCCGTCCTTCGCTATT
>JAAYPX010000024.1 GCA_012519565.1 Clostridiales bacterium
CAGTATGACAGTTGACAATGATATAAAGAAAATATCTGTATCAGCAAAACCGAAGGATGATGGGGCTAAGGTTACTTCCGTTTCAGGTAATAACAATCTTAAAGTTGGGGAAAACAAAATTAATGTGGTGGTTACAGCAGAAGATGGTAGTAAAAGTACCTATACAATAACTGTAACTAGAAGAGCAGCAAAGCAGGGGGATAATAAGGCTCCGACAACTAAGCCCTCATCTGAGGAGAAAGTAACTACAAAACCAGTGGAACAAGCAGCTGATAAACCTACAGAAAGCCCCATAGAAGAACCATCTAATCAATCTCCTGATAGGCCTGTAGTTCCAACTGAAAAACCAGTGGAGGAGATGGTTGAACTTAAGATAGAGGCAACTGATTATCTACTTCTAACACCAGAAGCTGATGTCATTTTACCAGCTGGATTTGAAAAGACGGAAGCTACAATTATGAATAAGAAATTTAGTGTATGGAAGCCAGTTGAGAACGAGGACAATGAATTCTATCTGATATATGCTATGAATAAGGCAGGCATAAAAGGCTGGTATCTATTTGATACACGGGAAGAAACAATACAAAGATTTGCAGAAGATTTATATAATAGAAATCCCAAGGAAGAAGTAGTCACTGCCTTTCAGCAGAATTCCGAGAATATTCGGGAAACAAGAGGCGCAGAGGATAAGGGAGACAATGGAAGATTTTCTTCTTATACATAAGAAAAGCTATTGCTTAACTAACTTACATTAGTTTTGCAATAGCCACTTAAACTATTTATTTAGTTGTACATAGATTACTTAAGCAATAACAACGTTAACCGCTTGAAGGCCACGGGAACCTTCAGTAATTTCAAATGTTACATCTTGATTTTCTTCAAGACTTTTGAAACCATTACCAGCAATTCCTGTGAAATGAACGAATATATCCTCGCCAGTTTCGCTGTTTGTGATAAATCCAAAGCCTTTTTGTGAGTTAAACCATTTTACTGTACCTTTATTCATGAAAGATACCTCCTAATAAAAAATTATTTATATTTTAGCATGAAGATAAAAAATCACATATTTTTGTAATTCATTAAACGTGTTAATGACTTACAAAAATATGTGAAATCAAAACTTACATTTAAAATACTTAATAATAATAACATGTAAAATATTATTTGTCAAGTAGATAGTATTTTAAATTTCACCGTTTACGATGATATGAGATAGCCTTTTGTATATATTGCTAGAAAAATCAAAATAATGACTAGCATATTAAATGAAAAGTGAAAATATATATTAGATATGTAGAACAATTTATTAGTGATACAAATTAGAAGTGAATGGGAGGGTATTTTTAATGGAGAAAAAAACCAGAAAACTTGTTGCTGTGATTTTAGTAGGATTAATGATCTTAAGTTTAGCTGCATGTGGTTTAAAATCACCAGATCAGACTAATAAGGAAAATCAGCCGACAAACAATTCAAATGAAGGAGCAGCAATAGAAGGGGTTGCTGATAGTGAACATGTAACTTTAGTTTATGCAGAGGTAAATCCACAGGATTCTCTAATGGGTAAAACGGCAGCAGAATTTAAAAAGAAAGTAGAAGAACTGTCTGCTGGTACCATTACTGTCGATGTTCAATATGGTGGTGTACTGGGAGCAGAGGGGGATGTATTGGATACCATGATTGGTGGAATAGATACCATTGATATGGCTCGTATTAGTGTCTTTTCTTTGAATCCATATGGTACCAAATTATCCTCTCTACTATCTGTCCCATATATGATTGATAATCGTGATCATTTCTGGGCAATTGCAGCCTCTGATTATGGACAACAAGTTTTAAATGAGCCTGTAGAACTTGGACTTGGTGTTCGTGGTTTATTCTTTGTAGAAGAAGGATTCCGTCATCTTTTCTTTAACGCTGAGGTGAAATCTATTGATGATATTAAAGGTAAGAAGATCCGTGTATCTACAGATCCTATTATGATGGGTATGATTAGTAACCTGGGCGGAAGTCCAACTTCAATCTCGTTTAACGAATTATACTCCTCTCTTTCTACAGGAGTTGTAGAAGGAGCAGAACAGCCTATAGCCAACTATCAAAGTAACGCCTTCAATGAAGTAGCTCCTTATATGATCCTTGATGGTCATACCATGGGTGCCTGTGAAGTTATTATTACTGAAACAGCATGGAATAAACTATCAGAGCCTCAGAAGCAGGCGGTTATGGAAGCTGGTCAAGCAGCAAGTGAATTCAACGCTAATCTCTCTGAAGCAAATGAGAATGATTGTATCGCAGAACTTGAGGCAGAAGGTGTTACCTTTGTAGATGTTCCAGATCTTCAGCCTTGGAGAGATGCATGTGCTGATACAATTAAAAAAGCAACTGATGGTATGGAAGACTATGTAAAATTAATTCAAGAACTTGCTAAATAGTATATTACATTAATTAATTGCCTTACAGAATATAAAGATGGTGCTGTGGCAATAAGCTTTTCCATACATTGGTATAACCAGCACACAAAGTGTGTTTACATACTGGTACAGTATACTCACTTGAATATGTGTGTCATCTATCGGCAAAATGTTCGTTATGACACACATATTTAAGTGAGATACTTCCCAGGTTTCATGGCAGGTAGGCATCATTAGGAGGTAAATATATATGAAAGGTTTTTGGTCTAAGCTGGAAAAAATAGCTAAACCTACCTACGATTTTGTTGATAAACTTGTATTGCTTTTATGTAAGTTACTTTTAGTAACGGAAGTTATTATGGCGTGTATTGTAGTTGGTGGTCGTTTTATAGTAAATAAATCACCTGGATGGGGAGAGGATATTATATTAACTTGCATGATTTACATGACAATGCTCAGTGCCACCTTGGCACTTCGAAAAAATAGTCATATTCGCATGACTGCATTTGATAAATATCTTCCCAAAAAAGTTATCTTTGCTCTTGATATACTGGCAGATATTGCAGTATTTGTATTTGCAATTATTATACTTAAAGAAGGTTTCATCTACTCAACTGGTATTGGAGCAAAGGGCTTCTATACGAGCCTTCCGTGGCTTTCTAAGTTCTGGCTTTATCTCCCTGTACCTTTATCAGGTATTGCCATAATCTTTTTTGAGATCGAAGCAATTCATAATCACATAAAAGCTTTTCTAAGTAAAGAAGAAGAGGGGGGTGAAGTAGAATGAATGCAAATACAATAGCAATTCTTATCCTCTTGGTATCATTTTTTATTATGATTTTACTAAGATTTCCCATTGCTTATGCAGTAGGCATATCATCCGTTTTATGTTTGCTCTATATGGGAAAATCTCTTGCTGTTGTTGTTCAAATGATGGTTAAAGGAGTAAACTCATTTAGTTTAATGGCTGTTCCTTTCTTTATACTAATGGGGGTCCTAATGGGATCAGGGGGAATTTCTGAAAAATTAATTGATCTTGCAAACTCCCTAGTGGGATGGATGCGCGGAGGTCTTGGCATGGTTAACTGCGTAGATTCCTTCTTCTTTGGGGGAATTTCTGGATCTGCAGCGGCAGATACCGCATCCTTAGGAACTATTCTCATACCGATAATGGTAAAACAGGGTTATGATGATGATTTTGCGACAGCTCTTACCATTTCATCATCTGTACAAGGTATCCTTGTTCCCCCTAGCCATAATATGGTTATTTATGCAACGGCTGCAGGTGGCGTATCTGTAGGTAGCTTGTTTATGGCAGGCTATATTCCTGGTGCCCTCCTTTGTATAAGTTTGATGGTTGGTACCTATATTATATCTGTTAAACGAAACTATCCCAAAGGTGATAGATTCAGCCTTAAGAACTTCATTAAGCAATTAGGAAAATCCTTCTGGGCTCTAGCAGCTGTGTTGATTGTTGTTGTCGGTGTCGTTGCAGGGGTTTTTACAGCAACAGAGTCTGCAGCAATTGCTGTTATCTACAGCATGATTGTGAGCTTGTTCATTTATAAAGGAACTGACCTAAAAGGCATTTGGAAAGCCTTTGGTGAAGCTATGGAGACCTTATCTATCGTTCTTATTCTGATTGCAACCTCCAATGTATTTGGCTATTGTCTAACCTTATTGAATGTACCTAAACTTGCGGCAGGAGCAATTACTAATATTACTACGAATCCCATTTTATTGGCTTTATTGATTAACTTAATATTATTAGTCCTTGGATGTATAATGGATATGGCACCAATAATTTTGATTGCGACCCCAATTTTATTACCTCTTGCTGAAACAATCGGAATTCATCCGATACAGTTTGGAATTATGATGATGTTAAACTGTGGTATCGGACTACTAACACCGCCAGTTGGATCGGTACTTTTCATTGGGTCTGCAATATCAAAGGTTAAATTAGAACGTTTAGTTAAAGCAACATTACCATTTTACCTATGCATGATACTTGTATTACTTTTAATAACCTTTATTCCACAAATTAGCTTATGGTTACCCAGCTTATTTATGAAATAATATGTACATTGATAATGGGGAGTCGCAATATTGCAACTCCCCATTTCTATGGAGTTAATATGTATTGAGGAAATTAAATTACTGTAAGTAATATTATTTAATAGCATTTTTACATATTAGCTTATCCTTATTAATATGCTTTTGAAAGAATGACCACAAATCATCCATTGTGTGTTCCTTTATATTTCCCAAGGGGAGAATAAAAGCATTCACTGGAGTGAAGTATAGATAAATACTACTCTTAGTACGATAGATCTTATGCACCTGTGTCCACTGATAATCTGCTTGTTCATTTTTGTTACTAATATGAATTCCTTGATTACTGAAGGTAAGGGTGTAAAAGACCCGGGGATTATCTAATTTGAAGGTTTCAACCTGTTTCAAGATATTAAGGTAGAAGAGAGTTAGTGACCAGATTGGGATAAATAAGCTAATCCCCAGTAAGAAGCAGCCTAATATATTATTTCCAATAATCCAATTAAGGATGGCCAAGCCTAGTAACATAAGTGGAAAAAACACTAAATTCCTTGTACTCTTAGTAGCATAAAATCTATGAAATTTGCTGAAATTTATAAAAGTTTTTTTATCGATTAAGCAGTTGGTGGTAATGGAAGCAGTAGTGTCGTTTTTCATTGGATCCTCCTTTTTATAGCACTATTTCAAAGACAGTACTAGATCTGGCCTTTTTATTTATATGGTAACCTTGTATAAGATATGAGTTGACTAGCTATGTTAGTACAAATCTGCTATAGTTTATATCATCCCAAATCCTGTATCTATTAATATGCAGATAGTGAAATATAATAAATTTATTAATTAAATCACATAGCAGCTTGATTTATTATCTAACAAAATGTATCATTTATTTTATTAATCATACTATCATCACAGTTTATATATTTTAATTGCACTAGCGTCCATATAATTAACTCTGGTTTTAAGCTGTGAATGGTACAAAGCAACTGTTAACAGATTACTAAAGGAGGTACTGATTATGAATAAAATAAGAATAGGAATTGTAGGCTATGGAAATCTTGGAAAAAGTGTTGAATTAGGTATTAGACAAAATAATGACATGGAACTAGTAGGAGTATTTTCAAGACGGGATCCTTCCAGTATAAAAACAGTTACTGAAGGGGTATCAGTATATCATATTGATGATGCAAAGAATATGACTGACCAAATAGATGTTATGGTTTTATGTGGGGGAAGTTTGTCTGATATACCTGAGCAAGGCCCTTTATTTGCCAGTTGTTTTAATACAGTCGATGGTTATGATACCCATGCAAAAATAGCTGATCATTTTAATAAAATCGATAAAATAGCCAAGGATTCCGGTAAAGTATGCATAATTTCTAGTGGCTGGGATCCTGGTATGTTTTCAATAAATAGGTTATATGCAGAAGCCATTCTACCAGAGGGGAATACCTATACTTTCTGGGGAAGAGGAATCAGTCAAGGTCATTCCGATGCAGTTAGAAGAGTTAAAGGGGTCAAGGATGCAGTACAGTATACAATCCCCATCGATGAGGCTATTGAGGCTGTTAGAAAAGGTGATATGCCGGAATTTACAACTAGAGAAAAGCATAAAAGAGTATGTTATGTGGTTATGGAAGAGGGCGCTGATAGAAATCAAATAGAAGAGGATATTAAGACTATGCCCAATTATTTTGCTGACTATGACACAGAAGTGCATTTTGTGACGGAAGAGGAATTAAGAAAGAACCATAGTGGTATGCCCCATGGTGGCTTAGTAATAAGGTATGGCAAGACAGGAATCAATAATGAACATAGCCATACTATTGAATATAAGATTGATTTGGATTCCAATCCTGACTTTACAGCCAGTGTGCTTATTGCCTATGCTAGGGCAGCCTATAGATTGAATAAAGAAGGAGTATCTGGCGCTAAGACAGTAGTGGATATTGCACCGGCTTATTTATCCAGTAAATCTCCCGAGGAGATTAGAAAAACTATAATATAATATGTACTGAAATAGTACTCTTCACTACCTTAATGGTAGTGAGGAGTTTTTTGATCCATAAACTCATATACTTGTGTGAAACGGTAGAAATTATGGTTGAGAGATTTGCTGTGCAATGGTAAAATAATGTAGTAAATGTAAGATATTTGATTAGGAGGAGTAATAATGGAAAGTTATCATGCTCTTGTTAGGAAGCAAAAACGGTTTTTTCAAAGAGGTAAGACAAAAGATTTGGAATACCGTATAAATGCTTTGAAGAAATTAAGGGCTGCAATTATTAGATATGAACATCAGTTTATAGAGGCCCTGAAGATAGATTTAAATAAATCAGATTTTGAGGCTTACGTGACGGAAATAGGCTTTGTATTGGGAGAGATAAGTTTCACTTTAAAACATCTAAGATCTTGGGCTAAGCCTCAGAGAGTTAAGACTCCACTGACCCACTTTGCTTCCTCCAGTTATATTTATTCCGAACCCTATGGGGTAGCCCTTATTATAGCCCCTTGGAATTATCCCTTTCAGCTTGCGCTGGCTCCCTTAATAGGAGCTATTGCGGCAGGGAACTGTGCCATCATTAAACCCTCAGAATTCACCCCAAGAACCTCTGCCCTTCTGGAAAGGATTATAGCTAAGATTTATCCTAAAGAATATATAGCTGTTGCCCAGGGAGGAATAGAGACCAGCCAGGCCCTACTGGCAGCAAAGTTTGATAAGATTTTTTTCACTGGCAGTGAGGCTGTTGGGAAAATTGTTATGGCTGCGGCTGCTAATAATTTAATTCCTGTTACCTTAGAATTGGGAGGTAAAAGCCCATGTATTGTTCATAAGGATGCCAAAATTAAACTGGCAGCCAAACGAATTGCCTGGGGAAAGTATATCAATGCAGGCCAAACCTGCGTAGCCCCTGATTATGTATATATTCATCAAAGTGTAAAGGAACAATTCTTAGTAGAATTAAGAAAAGCTATAGAGGATTTATATGGTAGGGCTCCTCTGAATAATCCTGATTATACCCATATTGTCAGTAAGAAGCATTTTGATAGACTGATTACTTTTTTGGATGGTAATAAGATATTAATAGGAGGGGCAAGGGATAGGGAGCGGTTGGCTATTGAACCCACGGTTTTAACTGATATTACCTGGGATGATGCTGTTATGGAAGATGAAATTTTTGGACCCATTCTGCCTATTTTGGAATATTCAGATATATCAGAGCTTATAAAAGGAATTAATAATCATCCAAAACCATTGGCCTTATATTTGTTTACTGAAAGCCGGGCTGTAGCCCATAAGGTCCTTAAGCATGTGCCCTTTGGAGGAGGTTGTATAAACGATACCATATATCATCTAGCTTCACCATATCTACCCTTTGGTGGAGTAGGTAGCAGTGGGATAGGGTCATATCATGGGAAGGCAAGTTTTGATGTTTTCTCCCATAAAAAAAGCATACTTAAGCAGACAACCTGTTTTGATATTCCCTTAAGATACCCAAATTTCAATTATGGTCTTAATATTATCAGGAAAATATTAAGATAATTTGTATGTATATCGCCCTAAGGTATTTTAAATAAATATTACACCACTATAATAGGAGCCAGGAGAGCAGTAAGATGAAAAATAATATGTATATATTAAAATTAATATGGAAGATATGTCCGGGAAGGGTTATAGCCGAATTTTTTATTAATATTATTGGCTATGCTTCCTGGGTATTCTATAGTATTTATTTTACCAGATATCTTCTTAGTGCCATGGAAAAAGGTGAAAGCTTTGGGAAGATTATGGGCTTTTTGATACTAAGCACTGTTTTCTTTGGTGCCATGGCAGCCTTTGAGATTTGGTTTTATAAAGAATATATCCACTTAACTGATGCCCTCATTTATGAAAAGGTAAATGGAATGCTGTTTTCCAAAGCTTCCAACGTAGAACTGGAATGTTATGAAGATACTGAATTTTATAATAAATATACATTGGCAATAAGGGAGACGGACCATAGGATATCCTCTATATTGTCAAATCTTCCACTGATTATCACTGCTTTAGTATCTAGTATCGTGGTTGTCTGGAACATGTACCGAATTGATACATTTGTGATTATCTTTATATTAGCGCCACTACTGGGCAACTTTTACTTTGGTAAAAAGGTTAATAAGGTGGTTCATGCCAGAGATAAAGCCTGCGTGCCTTATAGAAGAAGAATGGATTATGTGAACCGGGTGGTTTATTTATCTGATTATGCCAAAGAAATGCGGATGACTAATATTTTTAATGTATTAAGAAGAATGTATAATGCAGGATATTCAGGGCTATATGAAGTAATCAAGAAGTACCAATGGAAGGCAGTGAGCTTAGGTTTCTGCCAGAATCTATTTACATTTTTCATTATCTTTCAAGGGGTAATGATATATAGCTTGTATCGGACTATGGTAAGCAAAACTATTACAATTAGCGAGTTTGCGGTCCTATCCAATGCCATGGTTGCAGGGGCATGGATGCTTATCCATCTATCAGGAGCAGTGGTGGAAATGTATCAAAATAGCCTATATATACAAAACCTTAAGGAGTTTATTGAGTACCAGCCTAAGATGCCAGAGGATAGTGATGGTATTAATCCAGAAGAATTTCAATCCTTGGAGGTTTTAAATGTCAGCTTTACATATAGAGGGCAAGACAAACCCACTTTAAAAGATATTTCATTTACTGTAAAAAAGGGAGAGAAGATTGCAATTGTTGGTCATAATGGCGCCGGCAAGACTACTTTAATTAAGCTTTTAATGAGGTTATATGATGTGGAGGAGGGGGAGATTAGGTACAATGGAAATGATATTAAGGATTATAATTTGAAAGAGTACCGAAAATTATTCTCCACAGCATTTCAGGATTATCAGCTATTTTCTATGTCAGTTGCTGAAAATATACTTATGCATGAGCCTAGAAATGAAGAGGATTATAAAACGGTGGAAGCCGCCCTTAAGATGTGTGATATATATGATAAAGTAATGAGCCTGCCTAAGGGGATGGATACTGTTTTAACTAGGGAATTTACTGATGATGGAGCAGTTTTATCAGGGGGAGAGGCGCAGAAAATAGCAGTTGCTAGAGCATTTGCCAAAGATTACAAGATCGCTATATTTGATGAGCCTTCCAGTGCCCTGGACCCAATAGCTGAATATCGCTTGTATGAAAGTATGATGAAAAACAGTGAGGGAAGGACTGTGTTTTTTATTTCCCATAGGCTTTCAACAGCAACTCTGGCAGATAGAGTGTATTTATTCGAAAATGGCCAGATTGTCGAGGCTGGAACCCATAATGAACTGTTTAATAAAGGCGGTAAATATGCAGATATGTTTGCTAAACAGGCACAAAGTTATCTGGAGGAAGTATCTGTATGTGGGAATGTGAGGGATTATGGAAAAGAAGAAGACTAAAGTAATATCAAATATTATATTTATGCTAAGGTACGTATTAAAATTTACACCGGGCTATTTTATTAACCTTGTACTAACGGCCATCTTATTTCAAATAGAAGTATTTTTTGAATTTACATATTGTATGAAATACCTACTGGATTTAATCCAGTATGGAGGAAGTTTTCAGCAGGCAATAAAATATATGCTCATTGTGGCAACCATGGTAATGGTAAAAATTATATGGGCAGCATTGATAAATTATAAGATAGCGCCTAAGGCCAAAGAGAAGCTGCATAAGGAACTACAAGAAGAGCTGTATCGCCAGGCCACACTTTTAGATCTATCAAGATATGATGACCCTAATTGTTACAATGAATTTGTGTTTAGCGTTAGTCAGGCCAGTAACAGAATTGATACCTTATTAAGAAATATTGAAAGCTTTTGCTCCCTTGTAACAGGAATTTTTACATCCAGTATTTTTCTTATATCACTGGATAAAATGGGTTTTATATTTGTACTTTTATCACTGCTTATCACTTTTGTGGTAAATCATGTCTGTAGTCAATTGCAATTTGAAATGGATAAAAATATGAATCCTATCCATAGGAAGCGAAACTATTTTAGCAGAGTATTCTATTTAAGTGATTATGCCAAAGAGATTCGCCTTCACAATATGTCCCATAAGTTACAAAAAGAATTTCATGAAACGAATAAGGAAATTGTACCGGTTGTTAAAAAATATGGTAGGAAGCAGATACCTCTACTACTGGCTGGGGGATGGGTAGCAGATAACCTGGTTATGGATGTGGGTTATATGGGATATCTTCTCTATCAAACGGTTATAAAAGGGGCATTTTCCTATGGAAGTCTTCTGGGACTATCGGATTCAGCAAGAAGATTAAAGGGAAGTCTAAGGAGGATAGCGGAGCTTCTTCCTAGATTTCGGCAAGATAGCTTCTACATAGATAAAATTAGAGAGTTTTTAAGCTTTGAAGCTCAGATTAAGGGTGGCGATAAACAGGCTGATAAAGAGGAGTTTAGAAGTCTGCAAATTAGAGACATTAGCTTTGGATATGATGAGGACAATCCAATAATTAATAATTTGAGCCTTAGTATTAAAGCAGGTGAGAAAATCGCCATTGTAGGTTATAACGGTACTGGCAAAACGACTTTAATTAAATTATTAATGCGTCTATATGATGTAAATAGTGGTAAAATTCTACTCAACGGCAATAATATAAAAGAGTACGATGTGGACAGTTATCGCGGGATATTTGGCAGTGTTTTTCAGGATTATAAAATATATGGGGCTAGCTTGGCTGAAAATGTCAAGATGGATATAGTAGAAGAAGCTAATTTAGGTAAAATTGAAGATGCCTTGATAAAAAGTGGATTTGAAAAAAGGCTTAAATCTCTAGAACAAGGTTTGGAAACAGGTTTAACAAGAGAATTTGATGATAAAGGAGTTAATCTGTCCGGTGGTGAAAGTCAGAAAGTTGCTATATCTAGAGCGTTTTATGGGGATTGCCCTATAATAATACTAGATGAACCTTCCAGTGCTTTAGATCCAGTCAGTGAGTATTATCTTAACGATGCAATGATGAGAGCAGCAGAACATAAGACGGTGATTTTTATATCCCATAGACTATCCAGTGCCAGAATGGCAGACACAATATACATGCTGGAGAATGGTAGGATATTAGAGCAGGGAAGCCATCAAGAGCTTATGGAGCTGGGTGGAAAGTATGCTCAGATGTATAAGGTACAGGCGGAGAAGTATCAACAGGTAGAGTTTGCCAGATGGAAATTATTGTAAAAACTAACAACTAAGACAAAGTCGTGGCTTTATCTTAATGGGGCTGTCGCAAGTACCCATATACTATTGCGACAAGCCCATTTATTTAAATATATTTATTTACTAGGATTTTGCTGACCACCTCTTGGAATGTTTGGTTCAGAACCCAATCTGCCAAGAGCTTTAAGTTTAGAGATCTCTTTCATATCTTCATCAGAGATTTCAAAATCAAATACACTAGCATTCTCAATCATTCTATCTTTATGAGTGGTTTTTGGTAAAGGCAGAACATGGTTCTGCAGGGCAAAGCGAATACATATTTGCGCTATGGAGCGATTATATTTCTCGGCCATAGTATTAAGAATCTCAAGCTCAAAGGCTTGTCCTTGTACCAATGGACTCCAACCCTCTACAACGATATTGTGCTGTTTACAATATGCTCTTAATTCTTCTTCGATTACTCGAGGGTTAAACTGTATCTGGTTAACCATAGGAACAAGGTCAGTATTGTTAATAATAATATCTAGATGTTCAATCATAAAGTTACTGACACCTATACTACGGATTTTTCCTTCTTTATATAGCTTCTCAAAAGCCTGCCATGTCTCAATAATATCTTCCTTATACCTATCCTTATGCTCTTCAATTACAGGCCAATGAATAAGATATAAATCCATATAATCCAATTGGAGTCTATTTAGACTTTCATCAAAAGCATTCAGAGTCTTATTATATCCATGTTCAGTATTAGCTAGTTTACTTGTAATAAATAATTCTTTCCTATCAATTCCTGCTTCCTTAATGGCTCTGCCAACCCCATCTTCGTTAAAATAAGCTGCAGCTGTATCAATATGCCGATATCCAACTTCAATGCCTTCAAGAACAGCCTTATGAGCAATCTCACTATTCATTTTCCATGTGCCTAAGCCAATGCAAGGTATGGTTACCCCATTGTTCATAGAAAAAGACGATGTCAAATTATCAAATTTCATACTATCACCATTCCTTTCACTAAGAAGGTAAATAACAGTTGTTAAAATCTTATAAATACTTATAAATATGTGTTGCCTTTATAACTTTTAATGATAGAATAATATAAAAAACACAAAGGAGTAATGTAACATGAGTAAATATTATTCTATCAA
>JAAYPX010000203.1 GCA_012519565.1 Clostridiales bacterium
TCCTTGCTATTTACAATTGGGATACAGCAGTTACATACGAAAGAACACCCATAATTAGCGTATCCTAACCTTTCGGCTTTAGTTTTGAACTGGTGTAATTGTGGAGTATAAGCTGGTATAAAAGCAATTCATTGGTTATTTTATTCATCATTTATCCCATTCCTTTTAGCAGTATTGTAAGGCGCAGAATAATTATGCCAATAAAAAACATATTATACTTTATTATAACAAAATATAACAAATAACACAATCTTTATAAACAAAATTATATAGCATAATAATGAAAGCCCATGAACAGTTGCATTGAAAGTAAATACACAGGTAACTAGCATATTTCATTTTTGCTTATACCTGTGTATCCGATTCAATTTTATAATATCCTATAAGAATTAATATTTATATAGCCTTATTACCTATTGATATTATCTAAAATTCTTATTATCTAACATAAATATTAGGCTGAGGAGGTGTACTCATTCCATCACCAAGGAAATAGCTTGTATGAGGAGGTTGATTGTAAGCAACGTTTTGCCATGCTATAGCCAGTCTATATACAGGGTCATGCATAAGAGTTTACTTGCCCAAAATTCGGCTCCACTATATCTAGGATCAATATCTGCAGCTAGACCTCTTCCTGTGTCTCCACTGGTAGGTATTCCGAATATTAACTGACCAGTACCTGCATCCCTTAATTCACCGCCAGCCACTGAGTATCCTGCACTGCTTTCATGGACAGCCCATACTTCAAGGCCAGGTCTATTAGGTAAGAAGTCGCTGACATGCATTGCATCTCCATGGCCCAGACCAGTTGTGTATAGGCCTGCACCGTTATGGTCTATGGCACATGCTCCGTAGATTATCTCATCCTTACCATCGTTATCAACATCAGCTACGCTAAGATTATGGTTACCTTGACCTGCATAGGATGAATAGCCCTTATTACTATCAAAGGTCCATAACTTAGTAAGTTGACCATTTCTCCAATTATATGCCACTAATACAGTTCTTGTATGGTAACCTCTGGCCATTACCAGGCTAGGTCTTTCTCCGTCCAGATAAGCAATACATGCTAGGAAACGATCACATCTATTACCGTAATTGTCGCCCCAATCTGAAACATTACCCCTGGGAGGATCATAATTGGTTGTAGTTAATGCGGCACCAGTATTTCCATCAAATATTGTCAAGTATTCAGGGCCGGATAGTATTCGTCCAGCAGAATTACGATAGTCTGCATTGGCATTTCCTATCACATTACCGACACCATCTTTGGTTCCATCAGCAGTCTTACATGCTAGTTCAGCCTTACCGTCTCCGTCAAGGTCATAGACCATAAACTGTGTATAGTGGGCTCCTGCCCGTATATTACGTCCTAGGTCTATTCTCCACATACGGCTACCATCTAGTTTATAGGCATCTATATAGACATTGCCTGTATATCCATCATTGGCATTATCTTTAGCATTACTTGGATCCCATTTTAAGATAATTTCATATTGTCCATCCCCATCTAGGTCAGCGGCGCTGGCATCATTGGCATCATAGGTATAGGATACACCATCAGGTGTTGTACCACTGGCAGGTTTTTGCAATGGAATTGATAAATAATTTTTATTCCATACATTTACACTTGGGGATTGGGGTTGTTCACTACCGTTAACTACTGCCCGTACATAATAAGTTGAATTACTGCTTCCACCTGTATCTAAATAATTGGTGCAGCCAATGCTTAAGTCTTCTGTACCTAATAGGCGCCAACTTACAAATACACCATTATTCACTTTGACAGCTAGCAAGCCCCTATCTAAATCTTCCATTTGCCTAGGGGAACCTGGTTTTCAGCAAAACCACCACTGGAGGAAGTCATATTTCCATAAGATACTCCCTCAATGGTTACGCTAGTTCTGTTAAAGGCTATGGCATCACCGGTAATAAGTTTTACATCATAAGTACCATTAGGTAAATCAACCATAAA
>JAAYPX010000204.1 GCA_012519565.1 Clostridiales bacterium
GTTTAATAAATAGTCTGCAGAGAATAATATTATAAAAACAAACTATATTAAATATAAGGAAGGAGGTTACAAGAGCTTAAATACATATAGCTCTTACTTAAATGACTATATCAGATATAATGTTAATTGAAAATTTTAATCCTATAAATATAGGAAGTAATATGGATAGAGAAATAACAACTCCCTATTGCTGTGATTTATTAAGTATTGCCATGGGTAAGATGCCCCCTGGTGTAGCCTGGGTAACTGTTATGGGGAATGTCAATACCTTAGCTGTTGCTTGTTTGACTGATGCAGCATGTATTATTTTAGCAGAAGGGAGCAAGCTAGATGAGCAGGCGATGATTAAGGCAAAGGAAAAAGACATCACTGTATTCTCTACAGAAATGCCGATTTTTGATGCTGCTTTAGCTATAAAACAGAAAATCCATGGATAGATTATATTATGATTTACATATTCATTCATGCCTATCTCCCTGTGGTGATGATGATATGACTCCAGCCAATATTGTAAATATGGCTGTATTAAAAGAATTGGATGTCATAGCCATTACAGATCATAATTCCAGCAAGAACTGTCCAGCCGCCATAGAATTTGCCAAAGGTTCAGATCTTATCGTAATACCAGGGATGGAGTTATGTACCATAGAGGAAGTCCATGTATTATGTCTTTTTTCTAACATAGATAATGCAATGAGGTTTGATGAATATGTATACACAAAATTAATTAAAGTTTCAAATAATGAGGACATCTTTGGGAAGCAAGTAATATATGATAAGAAAGACTGTATCTGCGGTATAGAACCTTATCTATTAATTAATGCAACGGAGATATCTTTTCAGTCCATAGGTAGATTGATGTTAGAATATGGAGGTATAGCAATTCCAGCCCATATTGATAAGGCCACTAACAGTCTTATATCTAATCTGGGTTTCATCCCAAACGAGGCTGATTTTATCTGGGTTGAGGTGACTAATAAGGAGGAATTTAATCAATTATGTGTTGTAAATCCTTATTTAAATAATTGTAGTATACTCTATAATTCAGATGCCCATTCCCTAGGGCTTATTAATGAACGGGAGCATTATCTGCCAAGTAAGGGTAGAACAGCAGAGGATATAATAAATTCGTTAAAAACCCACCTATTGTAATATACAAAACTTGTGATATAATATACAGATAAGCAGATTAGATCGTTAAGGGCTAGCGGCCAAGCAGGCCTTGGCAGGTTCTGGCAAAATACTAGTAAATAAAGGAGTTTGTATATGGAATTAGTTGATATAAGAGAATTGTATCGGAATAAAGAACAATATATTGGTAAAAAAATTCAGGTCGGAGGATGGGTAAGGAGTAATAGAGATTCGAAGTCTTTCGGCTTTATTGTATTACATGATGGGACATTCTTTGAAACCCTACAGATAGTATATCATGATACAATGGATAACTTTGCGTCAATAGCTAAGTTAAATGTTGGTACAGCTATTATAGTAACAGGTGAACTGGTAGCTACGCCACAGGCAAAACAACCATTTGAAATTCAAGCCAGTGAAGTAATTATAGAAGGTGCTTCTCCTTCAGATTATCCTTTGCAAAAGAAAAGACATACTCTTGAATACTTAAGAACTATCACTCATTTAAGACCAAGAACCAATACATTTCAAGCGGTCTTTCGTGTACGTTCTTTAATATCTTATGCGATTCATAAGTTTTTCCAGGAGCGAGATTTTGTATATGTTCATACACCAATAATAACAGGTAGCGATGCTGAAGGAGCAGGGGAAATGTTCTGCGTTACTACCTTAGATTTCAATAATATACCAAAGACTAAAGATGGAGAGGTGGATTTCTCCCAGGACTTCTTTGGTAAAACAACTAATCTAACAGTAAGTGGCCAGCTAAATGGTGAGTGCTATGCTATGGCATTTAAGAATATATACACCTTTGGTCCGACATTCCGAGCTGAGAACTCTAATACAACCCGCCACGCTGCTGAGTTTTGGATGATCGAACCTGAAATTGCCTTTGCTGACTTAAAGGATAATATGATTTTAGCTGAAGCAATGCTTAAATACATTATTCGTTATGTACTAGAACATGCTCCTGAAGAGATGAACTTCTTTAATCAATTTATTGATAAAGGATTATTAGATCGCTTAAATAATGTAGTAAACTCAGATTTTGGGCATATAACTTATACCGAAGCCATTGAAATATTGGAGAAAAATAACGATAAATTTGAATATAAAGCATTCTGGGGTTGTGATCTTCAGACAGAACATGAAAGATATCTAACTGAGCAGGTATTTCAGAAGCCAGTTTTTGTGACTGACTATCCAAAGGAAATCAAAGCTTTCTACATGAAGCTTAATGATGATAATAAGACAGTAGCGGCTATGGATCTTTTAGTTCCTGGTATCGGTGAGATTATCGGCGGAAGTCAAAGAGAAGATGATTACGATAGACTAATTAATCGTATGAAAGAGTTAAATTTAAATCCAGAAGAGTATGATTATTATCTAGATCTTAGAAAATATGGTTCAGCAAGACATGCTGGTTATGGTCTAGGATTTGAACGCTGTGTTATGTATGTAACTGGTATGGGTAACATCAGAGATGTAATTCCATTCCCTAGAACAGTTAATCATTGTGAACTATAAGAATTATAAATAAATAAGGGGCTATTGTAAAATGTATAAGGGTACAGGTTAACCGATATAATTTTGCAATAGCCCCTTATTAAGACCTTTTTACTTATATGTTTATTTAATATACTTAATATTAATTATACAATCAGTAGACTATTTTATTGGGTAATAAGTAGTATCTAATTAATAATTTAATCTATATATTGTTTATTCTTATGACAGATTTTCTAACAGCCTTATTCTGTTTTAAATATATAATTCTTAACCCTATCTAATGCAAATAGCAAAACAATTCCCATTAAACCGGCTGTTAAAACTTCACCCAGTCCAACTGTTAGCATCATAAAAGGAATAGGTTGTGCCTCTCCATAGGCAAATTTTAATACCCAGGGAATAATAATAGCGTTGGCTAGGATTGGGGGGATTGGAACTAAGTACTTGTTTCTTCTAAGCTTATAAGATAGTATGGCACCTATTAAAGTTGCTAAAGGACCGAATATTATGTCAAGAATATCTGCTCCTGATATGATGGCACTTAGAAAACATCCAATAGTAACGCCAGGTATAGCAGCAGGGGTAAAGTAAGGAAGTATGGTAAGGGCCTCTGCTACTCTAGTTTGAATAGGTCCAAAGCTTATTGGTGCAAATAGAACAACCAGTAAGGTGTAGATAGCCGCAATAATTGCAGCCTGTGTGATATAAATAGTGCTTTTAATTGTCATATACATTTCTCCTTTAGTTTTGTTTTACGTCAGGAAGGTCTCGAACTGACGGTA
>JAAYPX010000205.1 GCA_012519565.1 Clostridiales bacterium
ATTAACATTATATCTGATATAGTCATTTAAGTAAGAGCTATATGTATTTAAGCTCTTGTAACCTCCTTCCTTATATTTAATATAGTTTGTTTTTATAATATTATTCTCTGCAGACTATTTATTAAACATTTTATAAATTATAACTTAAGACAAATAATTAAATTACTTTAATTAGTATTTTACTCATCCTTCATATCCAGCCTTAATAATTCATCTGAAATCTTGTGAATGTAGTCTCTTAATCTATATACACAATCCTGTTCTTTAGCAACGCCCCGTACAATATCCTCGGCCAGTGCCTCACAGGTAGGGGCTCCGCATGAGCCACAATCTAGCCCTGGGAAGATCTCACATAGTTCTTCAACCCTGGACATCTTCGTTATACTTTCCCTCATATTGTTACCTATTTTAAACACTGGCTTATATGCCACCTCGTCGTTCCAATATATATTTTGTGAATCTTTGTTATCATCCCAGTGAGTACCTGCTACCGGAAGATATTTTCTTAACCTTTTTAACTTCACTTTAGCAACATAAGGATTCTCAACAGTTAAAACTCCACCTACGCATCCCCCGGAACAAGCATTTAATTCTATAAACTCTAGCTGATCTAGTTTATCATCTTCCAGATCGTCTAATACCCTAATAACATTTTCAATGCCATCTGCTGCCAGGTAGTTATCAGTTAGAAGTCCACTGGCTTCACCACCAGAACCTCCCCATCCTATACCGATCCTACCTATTCTACTCAGCTCCTCTGTATTATGTATGCTTTCCTTCATTAGAGGTAGTAAGACAGGATAGATTTCTTTTATAGCAATAACTTTATCCACTTCACTTCGGTTTATGCCTATAGGTGATTTGACTGCTGTTACCTTGGCAGGGCAAGGGGATATAAATATTATCCCTATTTTTTCTCTGGGAAGCCCTGTTTTCTCCATAGCTATGCTACATGCAATCTTTGCCCCTAATTCCACAGGAGGCATTAAGGGTAATAAATGATCAATCAAATTTGGAAAGCGAATCTGTATAAGTCTTACTACTGTTGGACAAGCCGTACTGATTATGGGCCATTTATCCTTATGCTCAGACACATATGCTCTAGCAATTTCAGATACCAATTCCGCTGCAGCACCAACCTCATAGACATCATCAAAACCCATCCTCTTTAGAGCTGATAAAACAATATCCACATCATCTAGATTGTTAAACTGACCATAGAGAGATGGTGCAGGCAAGGCTACAGTATAATCGAATTCTTTTAATACATCTAAGGAATCATAAATTGCTTCTTTTGCATGATGGGGGCATATACGGATACATTCACCACAATCGATACAGAATTCCTTTGTAATAACCGCTTTACCCTTTCTAACACGAATAGCCTGTGTGGGGCATCTTTTAATGCAATTAATACATCCCTTGCACAGGTCCTTATTTAGATGGACAGAATTCACAAACTCCCTCATGTGGTCCTCCATTTCTTTTAAAAATACTATATTATATATTATTATAAACTTCCCGCCTTGATATATATATATTCTAACTCATTTTTACTTTCATAGTTACCTTGGTACCTACCCCTACTTTACTTTCTATCTTTAACTCATCGGTATATTTTTTCATATTGGGCAAGCCCATTCCTGCACCAAAACCCAGGGAGCGTATTTCATCAGGGGCAGTAGAATACCCAGCTTTCATTGCTAAGTTAATATCTTCTATACCTGGCCCATGATCCTCCAAAATCATCAAAACTTCCTCAGGGGATATAATGACATCAATAGTACCACCGGAGGCATGAATGACCATATTAATTTCTCCTTCATACATTGCGATGGCTACCTTACGTACAATCTCTGGTTTAACTCCCATCTTCTTAAGCATACTTTTTATGTTACTGGATGCCTCCCCCGCCCTTGTAAAATCATTACCAGGTACCACATAGGACATTGTTATGGTATCACTCATACTGGGTATCACCTCCCCGTAACCCCTGGGCATATAGCATACCACAGGCAGAAAACATTCTACAACCAGTAGATAGTAGTGCTATTTCTCTTTCCTTTGCCATCTCTATCATCGTCTCATCAGGCATCTTCCCCCGTACAAATACAATACAGACTATATCCATCATCTCTGCTGTACGGATAACTTGGGGATTACACAGTCCTGTTAATAATACCGACTGATCCTTAATATAAGCAAGTACATCACTCATCATGTCAGAACCACAAGCCCCATGTACCTCCCTATCCTTCCACTCCTCCCCTATGATAAATTTGGCCTTTAGTATCTCCTTAATATCGCCAATTGTCATCCTTATTACCCCTCTCCGATGAACTCTTATATATAAATTTATTTCACCTTCTTCAACCATATAGCTTCTATCAACTCATATAAGTTATCTTTTTATACTTACATTATTTACTAGTGTTATATCTTAATATATACCATCCAGCACATAAGCCGTCAACATCTTTTAGCATAATATGACTTTATATCTGGTGATTTTTAATATATTTTGATCTTAGTTATAAAACCCGCATTTACAGCTGTTTTTGCTCGGTTTCCTGCAAACATTACCCACGCCTAGGACATTAATATACATATTGTTTGTCATAACCTACAAAATTTATTTTATTTTAATCACTTTTATATTAATCCTTTGAATTATAACATAGATATGTTATAATTCAAAGGATTGTTAAAATATTTTTAAAGGAGGTCAAATTAATGGATC
>JAAYPX010000025.1 GCA_012519565.1 Clostridiales bacterium
TGGCCATTTCCTCATCATCTAGTTGCTTTTTAGCCTCTAGGGAATTATCTACACCCAAGGCAATATCCTTAGACTGTTCATTTAGGGCAACAATAACTCCACAAGTGTCAGCATCAAAACCATATTCCGATTTGTCATATCCTATATTCCGTATTGTATCCCTAACTATCTTCTGAATATCTACATAGGCTTTTGTAGTTATCTCACCCATAACTAGGACTAGACCAGTAGTTATGGCTGTTTCACAGGCAACACGGCTCATGGGATCTTGTTCTAATAAAGCATCTAATATAGCATCTGATATCTGGTCGCAAATTTTGTCTGGATGTCCTTCTGTAACTGATTCAGAAGTAAATAATCTCCTTTGCATACTTTTTCCCTCCATAAAATTAAGTCCGCCATAAGCGGACTTGACAAAAGCAATCAAATCCTCTTATTGTTCGATAAAATCGCTCAGGTTGGCACCTTCCATCATAGGGGTTGCCGTGACTTCACAGAGCCTTCACTCTCCGCCACTCTGAATAAGAGAAATAATTAATATCGAATTATTGCTTATAGGATATACCATTATCCCATAAGCGTCAAGATAAATTTTAGTCTTTGTAAATATTAACCAACTTTATATTTAAATTTTCTAATAGCTTTCGTATCATTAGAATCCACTTTTTCCATAACTGCACCTAACTGCTGCATCTTATATTCAAAGCTCTCATAGCCCCGTTCAATATACTCCACATTTTCTACAATAGTAAAACCTTCAGCCATTAAACCTGCAATAACCAGGGCTGCTCCTCCACGAAGATCTGGAGCACTTACAACTGCTCCCGTTAGCTTATCTACTCCATCAATAAATGCCGTATTACTTTCCACTTTAATAGATGCTCCCATACGGGACAACTCATCCACATATTTAAAACGATTCTCAAAAATACTCTCGGTAACAATACTTGTTCCTTTTGATACGGATAAAAGGGTCGTCATCTGAGGCTGCATATCTGTTAAAAATCCTGGGTATACCAAGGTTTTTACATGGGTACTGCCTAATCTACCACCAGCTTTTACTCTAATGGCATCATCAAATTCTTCCACTACAGCTCCAATTTCTAAAAGCTTAGCTGTAAAGGCCTCCAGGTGCTTAGGAATAACATTTTTTATTAAAACATCTCCATTAGTAGCTGCCGCTGCAAACATAAATGTACCTGCTTCAATCTGATCAGGTATCACAACATACTCACTACCATGAAGCTTAGGCACACCTTTTATTCTTATAACGTCAGTTCCTGCTCCCTTGATATTAGCACCCATGCTATTTAAAAAGTTAGCCACATCAACTACATGGGGTTCTTTGGCAGAGTTTTCAAGAATAGTTGTTCCTTCCGCCAGGCAAGCTGCTAGCATAGTATTAATAGTTGCTCCAACGCTATTACCATCAAAATAAATATGGGCACCTTTTAAGTTCTCAGATTGGGCCTTAATTAAGCCATGCTCAATCTTAACCTTGGCATTCAGTGCTTCAAATCCTTTAATATGCTGGTCTATAGGCCTACTTCCTATGTTACAACCACCAGGAAGTGCAACATTTGCCTGTCTATATTTACCTAGTAAGGCTCCTACCAGATAATAAGAGCCGCGTATTTTTCTAACATAGTCAAAATCAACATTGACTGAATTAATACTACTACCATTAATTTTTACTGCATGTTTATTAATACGCTCTACCTTAGCGCCAATATCTTCTATTGCTTTTAATAAAATATCAATATCTTTGACAGCTGGGATATTCTCAATGAGAACAGTATCATCTGCCATAATCGCAGCTGCTATAATGCCCAGAGCAGCATTTTTATATCCACCAATTTGTACCTCTCCTACTAAGGGTTTTCCACCTTTTATAATATATTGATCCATTGGACACCTCTATATAATTAATATTGTCAAATATGCATATAATTTTATACACTGTTTTGTTTATTTTTAATTACCACTTCGATTATAACATAAATTATGGTTTTGTAAATATTTTTATTGAAATGCAGGAAAGATTTGATAAATCTAGGATTTTCCCCTTATTTTTATCTTTTCCTCATCTTTTCTTTATACTCTTCATTCACCCTTATTACAGCCATTTTAAATAATATTAGTAAAATATTCACATGCTTCAATTTATTGCTTAATAGCTATTGACAGATAAAATATTAATAAGCTTATTTTCTACTAACTTAAATATTATATTCCCTATTTCTATTGATAAGTTTTGTATAACCTTCTAAAACTTGAATATTTAAAAGAATATATGTTATAATTATATAGCATAAAAACTACATTATAAATTCCCACAATATGTGGGAAAATAGAAAGTGGTGACATTATATGACAACAAAATATTTATCTATTGAATCTGTTAGTGGGGATGTAAAGAATCGGGTAAAAGAAGACCTTAAATTCAAAACCAATAAATTCGTATGGAGAATTAAATTTACCACAGAGCTTAATCCGGCAACCGTAAATAACCGTAATCTTTATGTTACCTCCATGAATCAAGTTCCGCTCCAAACTATTATACGTTACGATTCCATTGAAAGATGCATAGAGATTGAGCCTTTAGAGCCTTACAACAAGGACCAATCTTATCAATTACATATTTCTAAAAATGTTAAATCTAGAAAAGGGCAGAAGTTATCTGATGATATTGTTATTCAATTTAAGGTTTGATCAGAGGAGGCTTTACGTTTTATATCCTCAATAATGGTGCTTTTATCCATTTCCCCAGAGCAATATGCTCTTAGAAGCTTTGCTTTTTCTACATAACTTCCTTCACCAAACCACAATATTATATCAGAACATTCTCTTATACATAAATCCTTATCACCAATTTTATAATATAATTTAGCCAGCTCGTAAGCCCACTTTTCAACATATTCTACTTTTTTAAATTCCTCAAGGGAAATTATTTGAACTTCGTAGGGCTCTCCCTTTATTTTATCTAGCTTATAGCGGAAAATATATTTACTAATATCTCGAGGAGCGATTCGCTCGTACTCCTCAAGATATCTTTCTGCTTCCTCTATCATATGACATTTTATAGATAATGAAACCAGTTGAAACAATACTTTTCTGCTTTTAGACTTATTATATATTTTTTGGTATAGTTCAATAGCTTCCTCATATCTCCCATTTAAATTATAAACATCAGCTACAACTCGGATATCATTAAGATTTTTAACCTTTCTTAGGTCCATGGTCTCTAAGATTTTCAAAGCAGATAGAAATTCTTTTTCATCTAGCCTTTTTTTCATTTCTTCAACTTTAACAATAATCTCATATCTTCCCATTGACTTACCTCCTAATAATGCTATAACAAACAGATGGAAGCTTTATAGTTAAAAATCCTTATAATAATTAAGAGTAAACACCAATTCTTCCGGTAACTCAATTTTATCCTTTTCTAACATACGATATCTAGTCTCAGTTTCTCTAATTTTTTTCATCTTTTCCCGCTGATATCTAAGCATGGCTTCTTCAAATAGGGGCTGCATTAGTAGCTTCTCACGGATTTGTTTGGTAAATGGACAGTATGTCGCCATAATCTCCCTAACAAATTTATTTAATTTAATAGCACCAGTAGACTCATAATTGATCCAATTTTCATAGTCCATAACAAATATCTCTCTACTACTATTTCTACCTTTTTGAATCTGAAGCTTAATCTTTTGCTTAGTTTCCTCTGATAATTCTTTATTCTTACGATAAAACTGTAGATAATCAGTATACTCGGAGGTAAGGGACTTGTTTTTAATATCATTCCAAGCACTTCCCTCTATAGTTCTACATAACTCCCAGCGGAATCTTCCAAACAGTCTTACCATTGTATTTCTTAGATCGCCTTCCATAAAAATAGGCATCAGGAATCTTCCAGCACTATCTCTTCTTCTTCCTGCAATCTCCTGCCACATGATTCCATTGGTGCCTACTGTAGGCATAAGAATTATATCAGGGTATACTCTTCTTATTACATATTCCCTAACGATTTTTGCTTCAGGATTAGAATAGATTAGTTCTCTATCAAATACTGAATAATCTATCTCCATAAGTTCCTTAATGACCTTGTTGACCTTGTCTGCTGTCAAATATGTTTTCTCTAAATCATTAACTATCATGTCCTTATGTAGTATAGGAATAAAACTGGTTATCTGACCATTGGTAGTTCTGTTATTATAACGGAACATATTCTTTATCTCATAATCCAGTCTCTGATTAGGGTCATCTCTCCAAAGCTTTTGTTCTTCTTCAGTGATCCTTCCTTCCCTATGTAGGGAGCGAAGATACTCTGCATATTCTAAATCAAATTCATTCTTAGAAGGCTCTTTCTTGCCCTCATAGATCATAATTAGCCACTCTTTTATCGTATATACATTACTAGGACCTACTTCCCTAGTATTGGCACTTCTATTTCTTCCATTTTCAAGGAAATATAGATATATAAGCTGTTCTTTAGTCAATAAACGCTCATCAAGAAAGCCATAATTCAAGAACATATCTATAATTTTGTCTGCATTGGGATTATGATATCTCTTAATAAATACCTTCTTATATAACTCGTAATAATAATCGGTTAATTTCCTTCTTAAAGTTCTGGCATCATTATCTAAGGATTTCTTATCTCTAGAATGAATAAAAATCTCCAATGTTTTATACATATCATCGGCTGCTTCAGCATCAAGTTCCCCATATCTTACGATTTTGTGGAATGAATCTTTCATTTCTTCTAGAGCTTTAATTGTATCATCTTCAGAATACTTTAGATATGTTTCATTGCTTATTCCAGATACAGCTGTATCGCCAGTTTGTAAGCGGGCAAGTATTTCTGTCATTCTGCTCCAGTCCATACTTACCTTTATAGCTAACAAAACCTCAATTACTTTCTCGGATTTTTTAAGCTCTGCTATTATATTCTTTAGTATCACATTGATAATCTTGCTATTCCCTGTGTTATCCATCATCTGTAGACCTAAAGCCGCAAATAAATTGAATATACAATTTTCACTATCATCATAAAGCCTATTTATCATACTATTAATATCTTCAACTAGGCAGGTGAGTGCCTCAATTTGATTATTTATTAAATCTGATTGATCTTCTATCTGATATAAAGTAATAATATTGCCATAAGAGTAAAATTCTTTTATAGTCTCCAAGGGTACATTATTTATTTCTTTGTAATAATTAATCCGCTCTCTCTGAAGTTCTAGATCACTTGCCCTTAAAGCTATATTCTCAAAGATATCTGTTGAGTTGGCCATATAGTTTAAATTATTAATAATATCTCTATATCTCTGATGTAAATCCTCTATAAAACTTCTAAGTCTTACTCCTAACTTAATCAAGCCTTGATAAAACTGATCCATTTCAGCAATCAGCTTGTTTAAAGATGTTACCATAACACCATGGTATTCCTTGTTGGTAGATAGAATCTGATCCAAATCCTCTTTATCTTCTACAGAAAATACATACATCATAGTGTCTTCTAATGCAGTATATGTACTTACAAATCTGCCCAAATACAAGTCGTTTATTCCAATAAAACTACCAGCATTGACTACAACTTTAGATCCACTATTATAAACCAATACTCTACCTTTTAGTACCAATGCTACACTGTTTACTGCTCTACCGACTTCATATATTATTGTCCCTTTTGATATGTTATTAATCGCATTAGTAGTTAAACTAGATTTCATAAGTAAGTCGCCCCAATCCACATTAGTATTTTATAGTATCTCAATAATATTATATACTAAAAACTCATATTGAAAAAGCGAAATTTGACAAAAAGACTAACTTTAGTACGAAATACTTAGAATCCTTGGATTTATCATGAATTTACTATTTTACTATAAAGAAAAAAGAACGCATTTCTGCATTCTATTCATTATATCATATCTATTATATATTAATCCGTGCGTTTTGCTTCGAATGCATACCATAAGCGTTACCTCTACAGTTAACTCGGCTCAGGCAACCTTGCGGCACACAGAAGTGTTCGCTTAGTGCTGCTTCATTCCTGACCTGACACGGTTCACGAATTTCTGTTGCGCAAGACCCAGACGTCAACATCACTTATAA
>JAAYPX010000269.1 GCA_012519565.1 Clostridiales bacterium
TAGGTGTATCAGCACAAACATTACGAAATTGGGACAAAAACGGGAAACTTCACCCTCATCACACTTCAAGTAATGGGTATCGTTACTATTCACATGAACAATTGAATCAGGTCATGAATATCAAGCCAAACTTAAATAGAAAAATAATTGGTTATTGTCGTGTTTCAAGTAATAAGCAAAAAGATGACTTGCAAAGACAAATTGAAAATATGAAATTGTATTTGATGGCACAAGGAAAACCTTTTGAAATTATTTCAGATATTGGTAGCGGTATTAATTATAAGAAAAAGGGACTAAGAGAATTAATTAAATTAATAACACAAAATCAAGTTGAAAAGGTTGTTGTACTATATAAAGATAGATTATTGCGTTTTGGGTTTGAATTAGTTGAATATATTGCAAGTCTTTATAATTGTGAAATTGAGATTATAGACAGTACTGAAAAATCAGAACAACAAGAATTGGTTGAGGATTTAGTTCAAATAATAACTGTGTTTAGTTGTAAACTACAAGGAAAACGTTCAAATAAGGCTAGAAAGCTTGTAAAAGAATTAATTGAAGGTAGTGATGAGAATGATCAAGTCAATTAAAGTAATGTTGTTACCAAACAATAAACAAAGGTCAAAAATGTTTCATTATGCTAACACTGCTAGATTTGCTTATAATTGGGCTATAGCTAGAGAACGAGAAAACTATGAGTTAGGTAATAAATTTATATCTGATAATGATTTGCGAAAAGAGTTTACACAATTAAAGAAATGCGAAGGATATGAGTGGTTGAATTCAGTTAGTAACAATGTAACAAAACAAGCAATTAAAGACGCTTGTAGTGCTTATAAGAGATTTTTCAAAGGAGAAAGTAATTATCCTAAATTCAAAAGCAAAAAGAAATCTAAGCCTAGTTTTTATCAAGACAATATGAAGATTAGGTTTAGTGAAACTCATGTTAAAGTTGAAGGTTTTTCTAATAGCAGAAAAAAGAATAAACAAAAGTTAAATTGGATTAAATTAGCTGAGAAAAATCGTATTCCAGTCGATGCAAAGTACACCAATCCAAGAATAACGTTTGATGGGTTAAACTGGTGGATTTCAGTTGGCATAGAGATTGAAGATAGTACTGACTTCCCAACCAATGATGGAATAGGGATCGACTTGGGAATTCAAGATTTAGCGATTTGTTCTGATATGAAAAATCCTTATAAAAACATAAATAAAATAAGTGAAGTAAAAAGATTAAAGAAGAAACAACGTAGGTTGCAACGTCAGATATCAAGAAAATATCTCAAAAATAAGAAAGGGGGAAGTTACTGTAAAACAAGCAACATTATAAAAAGTGAGAAAAAACTTTTAAAAGTAACTAGACGTTTAACGAATATTCGACATAACCATTTACATCAAGTAACTTCTGAAATAGTAAGCAGAAAACCAATGTTTATTGTATTAGAAGATTTAAACGTAAGTGGTATGATGAAAAATAAGCATTTAGCAAAAGCAATCCAAGAACAATGTTTATATGAATTCTATAGACAAATTCAATATAAATCATTTTGGAATAATATAAAATTTATTGTAGCTGATAGATATTTTCCATCTAGTAAATTATGTTCAGTTTGTGGAAATATAAAGAAAGATTTAAAGTTATCTGACAGAATTTATATTTGCAAGTGTGGAAACATTATCGATAGAGATTATCAGGCTGCATTAAATTTAAAAGCTTATGGTGAAAATGTCATATAGATATACCGTACGTTAAACGGGAATTTACGCCTTTGGAGTGTTATATTAAATGTGAGTAGTATTATAATACGAAAGCAGACACATTGAAAAAGGAATGAAACATAAA
>JAAYPX010000206.1 GCA_012519565.1 Clostridiales bacterium
ATATTTAATTGCTTATTTCCCTGGATTCATGAGTCCAGATAGTATAGATCAGTGGAACCAGGCAGTAACAAGCAATTATAACGACTGGCATCCAGTAATTCACACGTTATTGATAAAGGCAATACAAATGGTATGGAATCATCCTGTTCTATACTCTATTGTGCAAATGGGTGTAATCGCAGCGATACTCGCTTATGCTATGGATTATTTACATAGAAGGGGTCTTAATAAAAACTTAATAATAACTTTTTCAATAATATATGCTTGCCTCCCAAACAATGGAATATACGCAATAACAATGTGGAAGGATATTCCTTACACTTACCTATTATTGTTATTAACTATATATATAGCTCATATTATAAATGATTATGAATCTTTCTGGCATAAGAGAAAGAGCGTATTAGTATTGGCTACTACCTTGTTTTTAGCAACGACAATAAGACATAATGGTATTATTGTATATTTATTTTTAGCTGTATTTATTTTTGTTTATAGTATAGTCAAGAAATCAAAAAGAATAAAAAGCGTTATGGTTGTCGCAATATCATTAGTTATGTTAGTTATTTATAAAGGTTATGTATTTGATGAGTTGAAAGTATCCCCAAATCCTAAGGGGCTTAAATATTACGCACCTGTTCATGGTATTGCAAGTATAGTTCATAATCAAAAAACAATAAATAATGATACAAAAGCATTTCTTGAAGAAATAATGCCAATTAATGCATGGGAGAAGTTATATAACGATTATACAACTAGCAAATTTACATTTGGAAATGAATATCCATTTGTAGAGAACCTGTCAAAATATAACACTCCTTTTATATTAAAACTATATATAAAAAATTTCCTAGAATATCCGGACCTTATTATTAAGGAACGATTATTAATGACACAATTACTATGGAGTGTAAAACCAACTACAGCAAGTACAAATTATCGATATGAAAATAAAGGAATAGCTGACAATAAGTTTGGCATAAAACAATACGATAATCCACTAAGGCAATTTATTAATAATGTAATAAAAAGAACAGAAATCAATCCGTTACTTCATCTATTGTTATGGAGAACCGGTATCTATTTGGTAATCATATTATATTTATCATACTATTTGTACTTTCATACAACGAAAAAAAACTTACTTATATTATTACCGCTATATTCTAATATAGTATCTTTAATATTATCTTTGAAGTCTCAAAACTACAGGTATGTATATTTTATTTTTGTTTTGTTTTTCTTTATACTGTTTTATACTTTAGCCTATAAAAAAAATCATACTCTTACAGTAAAGGATGGAGATAAACAATGAAATTAATAATCCAAATACCCTGTTATAATGAAGAAAAAACTTTAGCTGAAACATACGCAGACTTGCCTAAAAAAATTGAAGGTATCGATGAAATTGAATATCTTATAATTAATGATGGTAGTAACGATAAAACTGTAGAAGTAGCAAAGAGTCTAGGCTTTAATCATATAGTGTCTTTCAAACAAAACAAAGGCTTGGCGAAGGGGTTTATGGCAGGCATTGATGCTTGCCTTCATCTTGGTGCTGATATAATTGTCAACACTGATGCAGATAACCAATATTACGGAGCTGATATTGAGAAATTAGTCCGGCCTATTGTTGATGGTAAAGCCGATATTGTAATCGGTGAAAGGCCTATTGATGAAACTGAGCATTTTTCGTGGCAGAAAAAGAAATTTCAACGCATAGGAAGCTGGGTAGTAAGGCTAGCTTCTAATACCAAGATACCTGATGCTCCGAGTGGTTTTCGTGCTTATTCGAGAGAAGCGGCACTTAGGTTAAATGTTATAAACGAGTATACATATACATTAGAAACAATAATACAAGCCGGCCATAATAAAATAGCCATGATGTCTGTACCAATTCGGACAAATCCTGAAACACGAAAGTCACGGCTTTTCAAAAGCATGTGGTCTTATATAAAACGTTCTGCATCTGTTATTATTAGATCATTTATGATGTATAAGCCCCTCAAGTTCTTTGGAATCTTAGGAACTATAATATTTACTATTGGGGCTGCAATAGGTGTTAGGTTTTTAATATTTTATTTAAGTGGAACTGGTGGCGGGCATATTCAGTCACTGATATTATCAGCTATTCTGATATTAATGGGGGTGCAAACTTTTATAGTTGGGCTACA
>JAAYPX010000207.1 GCA_012519565.1 Clostridiales bacterium
ATACAGTAGAGAAGGTTGGAGAGATAACAGGTGCTGGAACAGGTATAAATGAAGAAACTGGCGAGCCATGTGGAAAGTGTAAGGGCCTTATCCAGAACATTATAGACCTAGGAAGATAAATATAAATTAAATACGCAATATATAAAAAGCAAACACGGACATGGTGTATTATCGTTAACACTGTGTCCGTGTTTATATATATCTCTAAGGCCTTAAGAAAAGCAAAAAAATGAGAGGGAGTTCCCAAGAGCTACTACTCATGTTATAATTAGGTTGATTACATAAGATAACTTGGAGGGCTTAAAGATGATTTTAATGAAAAAAAGAAAGAACCTTTTACTATCATTATTGCTTATCTTTTTCAGTTTTCTAGCACTGGGGCAGAAATCCAATGCAAATGCCAAAGCGACTTTACAAGTGGCAAAAATTGATAAAGTTGTCAATGAAGTAGTAGAGGCTGTAGATAGCACTATTACTTATGATTTATGGGGATATTCAGCCAAGGTATCACCAATTTCGGAATTTTTTGATTATGAGGGCAATTATAACACTATATATGAGTCCGAAAACAAGATTAACTTAGTGAAATATAGTAAAGATTTTAAAAGTATTAGAACTTATTCCACAGAAAAACCTTATCCTCTTTTTGGAGGAGCTATTAGTGATTCACAAGGAAATTACTATATTGTATATGGGCAAAACAATGAGACGGATCATGGACATTACGTAGTCCTTAGCGTAGTTAAGTATGATTCTGATTTCAAATATGTTAGTGAGGTACAATATACAGGGGCTGAGACTGGCCCATATCCAGGATTAGAGTGGGGAACAAAGCTACCTTTTGATGCTGGAAATTGTGATATTGCTCTTAATGGCAATATTTTAGTATGCACCTATGCTCGTGAAATGTATAATGGACACCAATCAAATCATGTAATCTTTGTTGATATAGATACCATGACAAAAGTAAATCATGCAGGTAGTTATACTAGCCATTCCTTCGATCAAAGAGTACTTGTGACTGAAAGTGGCAACTACCTATTTGTAGATCATGGGGATGCCTTTGATAGAGGTTTTAAAATAAGTAGTGTACTAAAAGGAAGTACAAATATATGGGATACATTGGGGTATGTATCATTTCATTTTAGAGAAGGGGCCGATCGTGCCTATGGCTACAATGAAACCTATGCACAACTAGCTGGAATGGCTGAAATAGAGACAGGTTATGTATTAGCTGGAGCATCAGAAAAAACCTTATCTTTGGAGCCAGCACCCACAAGTCGCAATTACTGTGGGTATAGTGAAGCAAGAAACCTATTTATACAAATATTAGATAAGAACTTCATGTACCTTAGCGGAGAAGATGCTCATGTATTAAAAACAGAAGTACGTAAAGCAACAGGAACACGACCAGCTTCAGCAAAGACAAATTTATATCTTGAAGGTAACGAAATAAACTATGGAGTTCTATGGCTTACAGATTATTCCCATGAATATTGTGTTGTGAATCCTAAACTAGTAACAACGGAAGATGATCGCATAGTTTTACTTTGGGAAAAGTTCAAATATGGAGATGATTATGAATGGGAAAGTTATATAGATTCATATTATATGATACTCTCTAAAGATGGTGAAGTAATACAAGATGAAACTTCCTTACGGGGCACTAGGCTTACAGAACATGAAGCGCCAGTATATCGGGACAATAAAGTATATTTTAGTACTCTGGATGGTTATAATGATACATTAGTGCTTAACATACTTTATTTAGGAGAAACTATAACCTTAACAGAAATTAAATCCTTTCAGCATAATAAAATAGAAAATCAAAACTATACAGGTTATTATATAGAACCTGAGGTTACAATAAAACTTAATAATAAAACTCTTAAACAAGGAATTGATTACGAACTGGAATATTCAGATAATTTATATCCAGGTAAAGCAAGTATTACGGTTAGAGGTATTGGGGCTTATTATGGTGAAAAAGATATTTATTTCTATATAAAACCTGATAAGCCTGAAATATATTCATTGACTAGTAATAAGAAAGGAAGTTTTACATTCTATGCTGGCAATGATACCTATGATGATATCCAAATTGTGTATTCCACAGATAGTAAATTTAAGAGTAAAAAGACAATTAACAAGAATGAGGGAACAGTTAGTAAGCTAGCCAGTAACAAAACTTATTATGTAAAGGCCAGAGCATATATTACAGTAGATGGGAAAAAGATTTATAGTAGCTATTCTAAAACTTATAAGATTAAAGTAAGATAATCTTATGACCATAAGTTGGGGCTGTCGCAATAGTGTTTTCGGATGCACCTGTGTAACCTTAGATACCTATTGTGACAGCCCTTTTTTAACCTATTTAGAGATTGTATATCAAGGTAAAAAATACCATTATTAACATAAATATGGGATCCAAGACTAGCACAGATGTGAAAAGGAGGGATGTTAGGGGGTTTTAGAATTTTATAAAGATTTTACGTAAAAGTTTCAAGAAGAAGGGAGGGAAAATCCAGATCCAAGTATAAGGATAAGTAGCATTATATTATTCCTGAATTGAATATCCTATAATATATTTTGGAGATAGCCGTAAGTTTAAAAGCATAAATTCAGCTGATTATTTTTGTTACTGAATTAATTGGAAACAGTATAAAACTGAGTATAAAAAGGGGACAAATATTATGAAAAAACAGATTCAGGAGTTTATTAAAAATAATAAAATTATATTATAACATATAGATGCAAAGGTTACAAACATATGTTTAGCTGTATAGGAGATAAGAAGATATGATTAGTGGTTGGATATCACACATTAAGACTATATTGTGTTGACACTGGGGTTATTATAGATAAAATAGTAATTAACGTAGGTAATAAGGTTGAATACTTTGGTCCATCAGAAAACTATAGATAGAAAGGAAGGAAGAATATGAATGAAACACTACGTACAATAGCCAATCGCTATTCCTGCCGTGACTATGAAGATAGGTTGCCAGAGAAAGAGAAGCTTGAGGCGCTGGCCATGGCAGCAGTGCAGTCTCCCAGTGCTATGAACCGCCAGCCTTGGCAGATAGTGGTAATTACCAATAAGTCCCTGATTGATGAGATGGATGCAGAAGGCATGCGTATCCTATCGGAGAGAGAAGACAAAGCTATTTATGAAAGATTTATGGGTAGAGGAGGTAAGTTATTCTACAATGCTCCTTGCATGTTCCTGATACTCAAACAGCCAAACACTGATATAGATACAGGAATTGTCAGTGAAAATATCTCTTTGGCAGCCACCTCCCTTGGTCTTGGTAGTGTAATTTGCGGCATGGCTAACATCCCGCTTATTGGAAGCAAGGGAGATATGTTTAAGCAGAGAATCGGTTTTCCTGATGGCTGGGAATTTGGTGTGGCAGTGTTAGTGGGTTATGCCAAGACTCCGGGTAAACCCCATGAACCTGATACAACAAAAATTCGTTATGTAGAATA
>JAAYPX010000208.1 GCA_012519565.1 Clostridiales bacterium
CATTTCCCTGGTCCATGAACTCATCCAAAGACATTACATTAGTTACCTTTGTCTGATTAAGCCATACATCTAATTCATCCTTTGATAGTTTTAATTCCTCAGCCAGTTCTTCATCTGTTACTGGCCTTTGATATCTTTCCTCCAAGGTTTGATAAGCTAGCTCTATTTTGCGTTGCTTTTGCCTTATACTTCTTGGTATCCAATCCATCTTTCGAATCTGATCCAAGATTGCACCACGGATTCTTAAGGACGCATAGGTTTCAAATTTAACCCCTTTATTATAGTCAAACTTATCAATAGCATCAATTAATCCAAAAATCCCATATCCTACTAGGTCATCATACTCTACATGGTTTCCAAGATACATACTAAGACGACCAGCAACTAGTTTCACTAATTCAGCATATTCTAGTATAATTTTTTCTTGAAGTTCGGGAGTCCTTTTTTGTGAAAACTCTTCCCATAGCTTCTGCTTGTTATCTGCGCTCATAATGCCTCCTAAGGATTATTGCCTTACTTTGCTGCATCGAGGTTTTCCGTAGTTTCTATGCTATCTACATCACCTATACTATCATCGGTTTCTGCATCAAGAGTTTCTTCTGTTTCTGCACCTTTAAGTTCATCCTCTTCTTCCTTATCAGAAGTCATGTCCGTAGTTTTTGCTATAATAGTCTTTGCTATTAAACCAATAATATAAAAGACCAAAAGAACCCAAAGTAACCTTTTCAAAGATGTAGTAAGATCGACCTTATTAATAATATTTAAGATACTGATTATTGCTCCAGCTGCTAATGTAATTGCTGCTGGGATATATTTTAGTCGCATTCAATCACCTAATTCACTTTATTTATATTATCTTACGATCCTTACCAATAGATTTAATGTATAATTCTCCAGTTTGAGGATAAAACTCGATAGTTCTACCATAATTGCTACCGGTGTCCTCAGCAAGAATTCGGATTCCTAACTCTTTTAGTTTTTTCTTAGTGGCTTCCACATTCCGCTGTCCAATTCTCATAAGATCATTTTTTGTGTTAAAATTAAACATCTGAGCTCCACCGGCAATCTTTGATACCAGAAGTTCTCTTTTTGCACCGATGTCTACCATGGCTGTTATTAATGCATCTATTCCTGTATCCGCAAACTTAGCTTTATTTTGATTGTTTGTAATTTTTGTGCTGTCTGGCAACATGATATGCACCATCCCGCCAATCTTATTAAAAGGATCATATAAAACTATACCAACACATGACCCCAAACCTAAGGTTGTAATAGCATTTGGTGCAACACATACATTTAAGTCCGCCATACCAACTCTTATCATTTCGCTCATTTATTCACCTACATGCCTAGAGATGACAATATCCTCTCGTAAGAAGCCCAAGTTGGAATAAGTATAAAATATCCATTAACCGCTTGCTTCTCTTCACCAAATTCTGTTTCTATTAATAAGGCTTTATCGCCTATTTTACCAAACTCTATCGCGGGAACACTTAATATCGCTCCTGCCATATCAATGGATAGGTAAGGTATACTGGAAGTTATAGTCATATTGGTCAGGGCTGACAATGAAGATAAATATGCCCCTGCTATAATGTTACCTATCTCATTAAGAGCAGAAAGTTCAATCTCACTAAAATCCTCAGATTTATTTTCACTGAAATCCCCCATCAATAGATCGACCAAATACCTGGCTGATGGCATTTCCATCATAAACATCATCATTCCATCAGCATCACCTTCAAGGGTAAATAATATGCCAGTAACGATATTCTCTGCTCCCCCGACTATATCCGATAATTCCTTAAATTCTAGCAGTTCCACTTTGGGAACTTTCATATCTATTTTTGCATTTATCATCTGGGATAGTGCTGTGGTGGCATTACCAGCACCAATATTCCCTAATTCTTTTAGTACGTCATATTGCATACTACCGATACCATTTATCTCAAATCCAGACACACATACACCTCACTATCGTATTTGTTATTAATTGACTAAAATATCTTCTAATACGATTGCTTTTACATTCAGTAAACTCACCAGATCATTACCATGTTTTCCAATACCTATATTATAATCTACCTTCTTAGCATTACCTTCGTAAGATATCTTATCTATATCTTTAGTATCTAAGTTCACCACTTCTAATACTTGGTCAACAATTAAGCCTACTGGAGCAGCTTGTGGTTCTGGTCTAACAATTATTATACGAGAAGCACTGGTATACTCTTCCTCTTCTTTGCCAAATTTTAGTCTTAAACTCATCACTGGAACAATATCTCCCCGAAGATTAATAACTCCTTTATAATGGCTCTGGGATTTTGGTATTCTTGTGATTTTCTGCATAACTATAATGCTATCGATATAAGAAATATCTATACCATGGAGTTCATTATTTAGTTTGAAGATAATATATTGTTTTTCATTAGTTGCCAATAAATTCACCCCCTAAATCAAAGTATTAACATCAAGGATAAGAGCTACATCTCCATTACCTAATATGGTTGCGCCGCTGATGATTTTGTGGAGATTTATATACTTTCCAATGGGTTTTATTACTATCTCCAGTTGTCCTAACATTTTGTCAACAACCATACCTGCTTTTCTTTCACCTTTTTGAACTATTACAACAGTAAGTTCATCTTGATTCTCGTCAACTTTCTTACAGTCAAGCAGAGTATTTAATCTAACAATAGGTATAACCTCACCTCTTAGATTGATGACCTCTTTATCCTGAATCAGTTTTATATTAGAGGTTTCCAGAATTTCAACTGTTTGTATATTACCCAAAGGTAGGGCATATTTTTCATCACCAATCTCAACCATCAGAGCTTGTATAATTGCTAAAGTTAATGGAAGTCTAACTATAAAACTGGAGCCTTCTCCCAGCTTTGTTCTAGCTTCAATTTCACCACCTAGGGCCTCAATCTTAGTCTTAACAACATCAAGCCCCACGCCTCGGCCAGATATATCAGTAACCTTCTCTGCAGTTGAGAAGCTGGGGGCAAATAATAGATTAACCAACTCTTTTTGAGACATGACCGCCGCTTGCTCTGCTGTGACAGTCCCCTTATCAATTGCCTTTTTCTTAATCTTCTCAGTGTCTATACCATAGCCATCATCTGTGACTTCAATAACTACACTATTCCCCTCTTGATAAGCATTAAGATATATGGATCCTACCGGATTCTTGCCTGCCTTTTCTCTCTCCTCATTGCTCTCCAAGCCATGATCAGCAGCATTACGCAGTAGATGCATCAGGGGATCTCCTATTTCATCAATTACGGTTCTGTCCAGTTCTGTATCCTCACCAGTCATATATAATTCCATCTTCTTATCAAGCTTTTTAGAGATATCTCTAATCATTCTTGGGAAGCGATTAACAACACTTTCAATCGGTACCATTCTAGTCTTCATAACCGATTCATGTAAATTGGTGGTTATTCTCTCTAAATACTCCAATTGTTCCTTCAGTTCCCTGTTTTCTATGGAGTCATTTTCACCATGGACAATATTTAATAAGCCATTTTTAGCTATGATTAATTCACTAACTTGGTTCATTAGAACATCAAGTTTATCAATATCTACTCTAACTGAACGATTGGCAACATGTTTGGTCCTTGTAGCCTGAGTCTTTGCACTTTTTGCTTTATTATCATCTGAAGCAGCATTATTAGCTTTTCCATCACCAGTAGGTGACTTATCCTCTGTATGCTTCATTTCTTTTGGATTTATGTAATCTGCTATAACTTCCTTAACTTCAGAAACGGTTTTAACCGCCTCCTTTATTTTATCGGGAGTTTCTTTGGTAATCACAATAGCAGAATAGTCAAAATCGAACTTTTCATCCTCTAAATCCTGGGCATTGGGATGAAGTTTTACAATGTCACCCATTTCTTCTAAGGAGCGATTAATCATAAATACTCTAGCCCCTTTAAGAACACAGTTTTCATTTAGATATATTGTTAGACCTACTATCTTAAATCCATCAGCTATGGCCTTGTCAAATACGCCCTGCTCATAATCTTCTATTTTAAGGTCCAAGAACTTCTTCTTAATATCTTCTGAAGTCTTACTGTCATTACTGGATTGAACAGCCTGAGCTTGTACATCTTTAGGCTCTTCAACTACATTCCCCAGCACAGCATTCAAAATGTCGTTTAGTTCTTTAATAATATCGTTATTATCATTGGTTCCTTCATTGGCTTCAGCTTGAATATTGTCTAGATACTCTTCCAGGGCGTCCAATCCTCTAAACAATACATCCACTAATTTGGAGGAAACTTTCATCTTACCGTTACGTATCTCAGAAAAAACATTCTCCATATCGTGGGTTAAACGCTGCATCCTAGTATAACCCATAGTCCCTGCCATGCCTTTAAGGGAATGGGCAGCTCTAAATATCTCATTAATAGTATTTTGGTTATCTGGCTCCTGTTCCAGTATTAGAATATGTTCATTAAGACTTTGTAAGTGCTCTTTTGTCTCGTCAATAAATATGTCAAGATATTGGTTTAAATCCATTTAATACACCCCCACGTTCTTTATAATAGCATCGGAAACATCATTAAGTGCTACCTCTTCATCTACAAGTCCTGCATCTTTAATGGCCTTAGGCATCCCATACACCGTACATGTTTCTTCATTTTGTGCAATAACATATATATTTTTATTTTGCTTTAATTTGCTTATGCCATCAGTTCCGTCATTGCCCATTCCAGTTAAAACTACACATGTAATATGGTTAATAGCTGTATCTACTAGAGATTCATACATTATATTAGCACAAGGCAACAACCCTTTTCTTGCCGGTTCTTTGGTTACAGCTAAATAATAGCCTTCACTTCCTTTTTTTACCCGCATCTGGTGTCCACCTTTGGCAATATAAATCGTTCCCTTGCGAATTATTTCATTATCCTCAGCTTCTTTAACCCTTAGGGAACTAACCTCATTAAGTCTGTCAGCCAAGGATTTGGTAAACCCTTCAGGCATATGTTGTACTATCAATATACTGGCGTCCAGATTCTCTGGCAAGGTTGGTATTATAGTATTTAAAGCCTTAGGGCCCCCTGTTGAACATGCTAAAGCAACTATTTTATTGAATATATGATCATCGGGCCTGTATGAACTGGCCTGAGTTTTTCTAAGTTTATTGGTTCGCGATTTACTATATTTTGTACTCTTTTGCTTACTTATATCTATATTAATGCATTGTACTTCTGTGGCAGATGATAAGCTGGCTAGCAACTTGTCAGAGAATGAACGATCAATTAATTCCATAAAAGTCTCTGGTTTAGTAACAAAATCAAATGCCCCCAATTCCAGTGCAAGGATTGTCTCTTTAGCGTCGGCTTTTGCAACTGTACTGACAATTATAATGTTTTTATTAAAACCAATTTTTTTCAATTCAATTAATAATTCAATACCATTCATCCGCGGCATGTTTAAGTCCAATAGGATAGCATCAATCGATATATCCCCTTGTTTAATTAAACTTAAGGCCTCAACTCCATTAGTAGCTACAGCTACTACTTGAAATCTTTCATCTGAAATTACAATATCAGATAGAACTTTTCTCATTAGTGCAGAGTCATCTACAATAAGAATATTTTTCTTCATATAATAAACCTCACTATAAAAATGGTAATTAAGTTTTTCTTCTCAATTGTCTTTTTCGACGTTCCTGTTCAAATATAAACTTTATAATCTCTTCTCTCTCCTTTTTATCGATATCAGTGAACTCAACTCTATGTTCATAGGTATTTATCTTATTATGTATCTTATTGGAACTAACTACATTGGCTCGAAGACTATATTTTTTATTTCTTTTAGAACTGGATATCTCTAACTTAAGGATAATTTTATCACCCTTGGAATGACTGCATTCAGATGTGAATCTAATGCCTCCACCACTAATATCTACAATTATTCCACTCTGATAGCCCTTATCATATTCCAGTAATTTGTTTTGGCACTCCTGCTTAATCTGGGGAGAAGAAAAATCATTAGCCAATAATAATGCTTCCAACACCATTTCTTCCTTAGTAATAACTCTATACTCTATATCGATTATACATTCTATACGATAATACTGTCTTCGCTGATACTTCTCCAAAGCAGATGTAATTTTAACTGTAGCAGCAACCATATGCTCTTCCCTAAATCGTCCTGTCACTATACAATTACGTTGATATAATCCCTTGACTGTATAAAAGCATAGATTATATTGGGCATCTAATTCCATAGGGATAGTTCTACTGCCCACCATAGGCATGGCTATATTAATACTGTCGCTATCCTTAAAATCAATTATTTGACTTACACTGGTAGCTGCATCTTTAATCGGTCTTCCCATATGGTCCAACTGTTGTACATCTATCTTATCACCAATAGATAATATATCTTGTAGCATATGGCTCCTCCCTATTAAACAATTTAATTTTTGCGTAACTTTAATAAGTTAGAAAAAACTTGGGATATGCCCCGTTTCTTATTAGACATATCGTTTTCCATAGGACATATCTTTTCAGCAATTTCAGTAATGGACTTAGTAAAGGATGAGTTAGGATATAGTAAGGAGGCAGGTTTTTGATATATAATTGATTTTGATACAATGTTGTCCTGAGGAACAGCACCTAAATACTCCAAATTAAAATCTAAAAATCTGCCAGATACTGCATTTAACTTATTGTAAATGTTTAATCCTTCTTTGACTGAGGTAGTACGATTAGTTATTAAACTAATGGCTCTATCAGGATTGCTATAGTTTTCCCTCCGATTCAAGGTCTTAAGTAGAGCGTAGGCATCAGTTATAGATGTAGGTTCTGGTGTAACTACCAGTATTACTTCTTGGCTGGCAGCTACAAATTCTAGTACAGCATCTGAAATCCCAGCACCAGTATCTACTATGATTATATCTGCCCTTTCGTCCAGTTCAGCTAAGCTTTGAATTAAGAATGTTATCTGCTCCTTAGTCAGATTGCTTAGTTCCTGAATTCCAGATCCTCCTGAGATGAAAGAAATATTTTGGGGCCCCACAGTTATAATACTATCTATACTCTTCTTTTCATAAATTAGATCAGCCAAATTATAGCGTGGTCTAACCCCCATCATTACTTCAATATTGGCCAGCCCAAAGTCTGCATCCAATATAACAGTTCTTTTACCCATTTTGCTAAATTGAATGGCTAAGTTAACTGAAATACTGGATTTACCCACTCCGCCTTTTCCACTGGTTATGGTGATTACTTTTGCACTGTTGTTAGGAATTTTTTTCTGTCTAACCAGAGCCCGTAGCCTCTCTGCTTGATCCATATCAGTTCCCCCTCATTAATTGCTTTGCTATACTCTGTGCATCTATCATTCCAAAGTCATCAGGAACATTCTGGCCAAAGGTTGCATAAGATAGGGGTGCGTTGGTTAACATTCTGATATTTAAGATATTTCCCAAACAACTGGTTTCATCTAATTTAGTAAAGATTAGACTATAATTTAGAATCTCAGAGTAGGTATTGGTTATCTTAACTAGGTCAAGATATTTTGTAGTTGCACTGAGAACCAAATAGATTTCTCGCTCTTTTTCATCCACTGTTCCTATGAATTTCTCCAAGTCATCTCTTTGCGTTATATTCTTATGGGATCGACCAGCAGTATCGACAAAGACAAGATCGAAATCTTTTAATTCTTCCTTAACAGACTCCATCTCATCCGCCGAATAGATTACCTTAAGAGGTACCCCCAGAATATTAGCATAGGTTCTTAGCTGTTCAACTGCTGCTATACGATAAGTATCTGCAGTAACGAATGCTATTTTAGCTTTGTCATTCATAGCAAATCCAGAAGCTATTTTAGCAATCGTAGTGGTTTTACCAACTCCTGTAGGTCCGATAAAAAATATATACTTAGGTTTCTTTCCTTCTAGGCTTATTGACTTTGGATATCCTAGTTTTAAAACTATTTTTTGATAGACACTGGCTAAAATGTTATCTAACGGAACATCTTTCTTTAAGGTACTTTCAATCTCTCCAATGATTTGGTTTGCATATTTTTCATCCACTTCGTTAGATATTAATTGATTGTAGATTAATTGTATAAATGTTAGATTGCTATTGTTTTCAGGAGCTTTTTCCCAGGTTTCTTCCTGCTCACTGGTATCTTCTAACTTCCTTTCTAACAAACTCTGAAGTTTATCCAATTTTTGTTCAATTGCTGATGATTTAATTATATCATCTTTCTTATCGAAACTAAAGGTTTGTTTTGCCTCAATATCTTCAATAATATCATTCCATGATTTATGGGATGAGGAAGAAGTTAATTTAGGCGTATCTTTCTTATATACCGCATTATCATCCACCGCTGCAGTGACTTCTACTAAGGGCTTACGAAACAAACGATATATACCTTTAGGAGCAATTGTCCTAATATTCATAACAATTGCATCCTTACCTAATTCTTCCTTGGCCAGCATAATAGCTTCTGTTTCAGTACTGGCTTGAAATTTTTTTATATTCATTTACACAGTCACCATCCCTACTGATTGTAATTCTACATTATTATCAATTTCATTGAAAGATATTACAATTAAATCGGCAAAATAGTCCTCGGTTAATTTTTTGAAATACATTCTTACTATAGGAGATGTAAGAACAATAGGATTCTTCCCTAATTCCTCTAATTTGCGAACTTGTTCCTGAACTGAATCCATAATCTTTTTAGTTGTCTCTGGATCAAGTGTCAAATATGCTCCTTGTTCGGTCTGTTTTACAGAATTCATAATTTCCTGCTCCACCTTAGGATCTAAGGTTACAACATTGGTCATCTCGTTGGCAGGGAAATATTTTGCTGTTATAGCCCTCTTTAAACCTTGTCTTACATACTCTGTTAAGATATCAGTATCCCTGGTAGTAGGGGCATAATCAGCCAAGGTCTCGAAAATAGTAACTAAATCTCTAATGGATATCATTTCTCTAAGGAGATTCTGAAGAACCTTCTGTATCTCACCGATAGATAACAATTTAGGTACTAATTCGTTAACTAAGGTCTGATTGGACTCTTGTATATTATTAACCAGATTTTGAACATCCTGTCTTGTAAGCAGTTCATGTAGATGATTCTTAATAACCTCGGTTAAATGTGTGGCTATAATTGAAGGTGGATCAACTACAGTATATCCTAAGGATTCTGCCCTCTCTCTTTGGGATTCTGTAATCCATAAAGCTGGAAGGTTAAAAGAAGGTTCAATCGTAGGTATACCTGTGATCTCTTCCTCAACATATCCTGGATTTATGGCCATATAATGATCGAACAGTATCTCACCTTCACTGACCTGAATCCCCTTAATCTTGATAATATATTGGTTTGGATTTAATTGAATATTATCTCTTAATCGTATCATAGGTACTATTGTACCCAGCTCTAAGGCTAATTGCCTTCTAATTAAAACTACTCTATCTAATAAGTCTCCCCCTTGATTAGTATCTGCTAGGGGAATAATTCCATAACCAAATTCCAATTCAATAGCATCTACATGAAGTAAGGATACCACATTTTCTGGTCTTCGTATCTCACTGGCATCAGCCTCTTCTGAGCTAACCTCTTCTTCTATAGCCTCAACTTCAATCAGCTTATCTATGGATCTACCAGCAAAAATAAAAATTAAGCCATAAGCGGTAAATAGAAGAAAATTCAGAGTAGTAGCTACTCCTAAAAAAATCATACTTCCACCAACCATGTAAAGAACCTTAGGGATGGAGAATAATTGTTTTACCAGTACATCACTAACGTCTGCTTCCTTAGATAACTTGGTTACCAAGATACCAGTAGCCAATGAGATCAAAAGGGATGGTATCTGGCTAACTAGACCATTACCCATGGTTAGAATGGCGTACTTATTAAAGGCATCCATGGCCTCCATTCCTGCCATTACCCCTGTAACAGTACCTGCAACTAGATTTATTACGGTAATTAACAAACTGGCTGTTGCGTCACCTTTTACATATTTAGTAGCACCATCCATAGAACCAAAGAATGATGATTCATCTTGTATTTTCTGCCTTCTTTGTTTTGCTTCTTCATCGGTAATAGCCCCTGCATTTAAATCCGCGTCAATTGCCATCTGCTTACCTGGCATAGCATCCAATGTAAATCTTGCGGTAACCTCAGATACTCTTTCAGTTCCTTTGTTAATAACTAGGAACTGAACTATGAGGAGAATTACAAATACTATAATACCAATAACAAGACTACCGCCTCCAACGAACTCTCCAAAGGTCTGGATAACATTACCAGGGTCACCGGTATTAAGTATTAATTTAGTACCTGAAACATTTAAAGAGATTCTAAATATTGAGGTGAATAAGAGAATCGTTGGGAAAGATGACATTGAAAGAACATCTTTAGTAAAAATCGTATTAAAAAGTATTACCATAGATAGGGCTATATTAAAAGCTAACAGTATATCTAGTAATAAGGAGGGCATAGGTATAATAAGAAAAACAAAAGCCGCAAGTAAATATAATGCAACTGATATATCCGTTTTTTTCATACTGGCCTCCTCCTTTCGCATCCTATTTCTTTAAGCCGTACACATAGGCTAAAACCTCAGCCGTCATCTGGTATAATTCTGGGGGTATCTCTGCACCCAGTTCAACGTTATAGTATAACATTCTGGCCAGAGGTTTGTTTTCTACAATTTCTATATTGTTTTCTTTGGCTACTTCCTTTATCTTTTGAGCTAGATAATCCGCACCTTTAGCAATGACTACTGGGGCGCTGGAAGTCTCTTTATCATATTTTATCGCAACTGCCAAATGAGTTGGATTAGTTATTATAACATCAGCCTGAGGCAATGCCTGCATCATTCTCTTTTGGGATACCTCACGCATTTTTCTCCTGATTCTACTCTTTATCTGGGGATCCCCTTCCATCTGCTTAAACTCATCTTTAATCTCTTGCTTGGTCATTCTCATATCTTTCTTAAACTTAAACTTCTGATAGATTAAGTCTGCTAAACCTATTATAAGAAATATAAAGCTAATCTTTAATCCTAAATCAGTTACAATTGTACCAGTTAAAGCCACAGCCTGTATTAAATCAATATCATATAAGATTAGTAGGGTTCTCCACTCTTCCTTTAAGGCATCATATGTTATACTATAGATTACATATATTTTTATTACCTCTAATATTAAGGAAACAATCTTGTCCTTAGAAAATATTTTGCGGAAACCACTGATTGGATCTAACTTATTTAGCTTAGGCTGCAACAATTTGCCTGATACCTGCCACTTAACTTGAACCACATTAACAACAAATGAAATAACCATGGCAGTAAGAAAGACAGGAATACAAATCCAAATTATCTTTATAATAGAATCTGATATTATACTCTGAATTATTGTTGTACTTATGTCCTCCCTAGCAATCTTATCAATCTGCATATAAGTATTGTTAAATACTTCAAGAAACCTATCAACAATAAAACCAAGAAATATCTTAAGAACTAAAAACAAAGCAACTAATGAAGATGCGTTGACTAATTCATTACTACGGGCAACCTGACCTTCCTTCCTGGCATCGGATAGCTTTTTAGTTGTGGGCTCTTCTGTCTTATCTCCGCCCTCAGCAAAAAACTGTAGATTATAAGAAAGGGGGTATGCTTTATGTAATTGTAAATTATCAATCTCCATGTTAGGGACTTTAATAATAGCCATTATATTTGGCCATTCCTTTCTTTTATGACTTCTAAAGAATAACGATTGCGCGAAAATTAACTTATATAAGCTATAGCCGACTTTAAAAAATACATCATTTCATTGAATATAAAGTCAGCAACAGATGGAATAAATTCAATAATTAATGCTAAAATAAATAATCCAACTAATACCTTTAGTTGCATTCCTATAACAAACATATTCATCTGTGGTGCTATCTTAGCCAATATACCAAGAACAGCATTAACCAGTAATATTGAAACAAAAATCGGTAAAACGATTCTAAAGCCTATAATCAGATAGTTTGTGACAAATTCAATCATCAGCTTATATAAATTGGGATCAAGCTGTACTTGACCAATGCCCACTATCTGAAAAGAATCAACTATAGCTTTAATAAAATAATGATGTAAATTGGTTACCATCATCATTAAAAGAACCAGATATCCATATAGGTTTGATGTTATGGTTGTTTGCATTTGGGTCATAGGGTCTAATTGACTTACCATGGAAAAGCCAATCTCCATATCTGTAAATTGCCCTACAAAAGCCAATATATAGTATGCAATATTGGCAAACAGACCTAAAACCACCCCTGCAATTGCTTCCTTAACTATAAGTATGGAATAACCTATAATGCCTGCATATGAAACAGGCGTATATGGTAAGGTATATAGTAGAAGCAAGGCTATAAAAATGGATATTCCTGATTTTACCCGCATAGGCACATTCTTTAATGAAAAAAATGGAGCACTATATACAAACCCTGAAATCCTCACAAGTATTAATAAAAAAAACTCAAAATTACTAACTAAATCCATCATAATACATCAATATAATAACTAAAGTTAGAATATAGTTCTATAGTAAACTCCTTCAATGAAGTTAGTATCCAATTCCCCAATATGATTATTATAAGAAATACAGCTACCAACTTAGGAACAAATGTGAGGGTTTGCTCCTGTATCGAAGTTATGGTCTGTAGAATACTGATTGTCAATCCTACTACTAGGGATGTCAGTAGTATAGGAGCCGCTAACTTCAATACCAAAAAAACAGCCTGCTTAGCTATATCTATTACTATTACTTCATTCATGTCAAATCACCATGCCTTTCACCGCCATCTTCCAATCTCACTCCCTTTAATAAAAGGTCTTTACCACTTCTCCTATAACCAAATTCCATCCATCTGCAATAATGAATAATAATATTTTAAATGGTAGTGAGATCATAGTAGGTGGCAACATCATCATACCCATAGACATTAGGGTTGATGCAACAACCATATCTATTACAATAAAAGGTATATATATTAAGAAACCTATGATAAATGCTGTTCTTAATTCACTGATGATAAATGAAGGAATAATGACTGTTAAAGGTATCTCATCAACAGTATCCACTTTAGACATTCCTGCAATATCCATAAACAATCTTAAATCCTTGACATTGGTTTGCTCTAGCATAAATGTTCTTATAGGCTTTACACCAATTTCAAAAGCTTCTTCCTGAGATATTTCACCCTTAGATAATGGCGTTATAGCCTGCTCATTAATTTGAGTGAACACAGGAGACATGATAAAAAATGTCAAAAATAAAGCTAGTCCAATCAACACCTGATTAGGAGGTGTTGTCTGGGTACCTAAAGAGGATCTTGCAAAATGGAGTACGATTATAATTCTGGTAAAAGAAGTTACCATAATCAAAATCGATGGAGCTAAGGTGATTATTGTAAGTATCAGAAGTATCTGTAAGGTTGACGCAAGACTTTCCTCATCTTCACTGGTATTCAAACTAAATTCCAGGGGGCCTAGAACACCATTAATATCCCGTCTTTCGGTTGTGTCCTCAACCGTTGCAGCCGATACATATATACCACTTATAAATATTGACATACATACAGCCAATAATGCAATGGTTATCCTTATTAATCTCTTTTTGCTTTTTCCTGTATGCACACCCATGAATACCAATTTTTACTCCTTATTTTTTTTAACTTTATCTAATATTTGCTTGAAATTTAATTTATCTAGTTGTTTAATTCGGGTATCACTAACTTCATTAGTAATGATATCCGCTTCATCTAATTCACTTATAAGATTAATTGTATCTTTAGTTATTGCAATTACAAAATACTTAGAACCTATTTTAACAATCTGCAGTAACTTATTAGAGCTGATTCGATAAGAATCAATCACTTTAAAGTTACTGCAATTTAATTGGCGAAGTCTTACACTTCCTACTAGTCTAGATGTATAATAAGCCGCAATTAAGATAATGATTAAAAGTAAAACTAGGCCTAGTAATTGCACCAGATTATCTACAGTTGAATACTCTTTTGGTGCAATTTCAGTAGAATTGCTATTTAATTCATTGATTATTTTTTCTTCCACTGTACTTTGTAATACGACCTTAGCTTCTCTTATCATCTAATAACCATGCCCTTCTTAATATTTTGCATTCATTGGGCGTAGGTTTAAAATATATCTAACCTACTACTCTCTTAACTGCTTCTAATACTCTATCTCTATCAAATGGTTTTACAATAAAGTCCTTGGCACCAGATTGAATTGACTCAATAACCATGGCCTGTTGACCCATGGCAGAACACATTATAACCTTAGCCGCAGGGTCTATTTCCTTAATTTTCTTCAACGCTTGAATTCCATCCATTTCAGGCATGGTAATATCCATCATTACTAAATCAGGCTTTGTTTCTGTAAATTTTTCAACAGCTTTAATACCATTTTCAGCCTCTCCAACCACTGTGTAGCCATTTTTTACTAATATGTCCTTAATCATCATTCGCATAAACGCTGCATCATCACAAATCAATATATTTTTCGCCATTTTTACTCTCCTATCATCTCATATTATAAAAATATTTTTTATGTTTGTTTAGTATTTTATCTCTTTAATTTTTTATAATATCTGTTAGTCTTATACCAAAGGTTTCTTCCATTACCACAACTTCGCCCTTGGCAACTAGTTTCCCATTAACCAAAACATCAATAGGCTCTCCCGCTAGGCGGTCCAATTCTATAATAGTTCCTGGTGTGAAATCTAAGATTTCTTTAATAGATCTACTGGTTCTGCCTAATTCTACTGTTACTTCTAATGGTACATCCATTAATAGACCTATATTCTCCGGTGTGTGCACCTGTGTATTTTCAGGTGTGAAAGCTGCAAATTGAACTGGCCTAGCATTAACATTCTGCATCTGAGG